>NZ_PNCN01000061.1:0-24671 GCF_005886135.1 Pseudoalteromonas sp. S4741
ACAAAGATCAACACGCCCTAGAAAAATCAGGCAAGTTAGCTGGGTCATGATTAAAATAAAAATTAGTCATCAAAGCTCTCCCACTCATCAACTGTCATGGCAATAGCATCGGCTTGAATTTTAGTAATATTTTCCTTACTGATAGTACTGGGGTTGCCATTAGTTACTTTGTCTAACTATTCTTGTGTGATCACTTTTATTAATTCCCTTAATTCAACTTCCATTTGATGATGCTTGCTTGCTGGCTCTACATGAAACCAAGCTCTGCCCATGCCTTCAACCACATCCTGAAATATAAGATCTGTTAAATAACAACCTATGGCTTCTTGGATAACTTCGTCGGTAAAGCTGTTAGGATCAAACTCTTCAGTATCGGGTAATGCTTCCTCTAGTGCGTAATCCAACGCAACTCTTACAGCATCCGAATCGGCATTATGAGGCGCTAAATGGCTAGCAATTTTGTCAATTGCTTGGTCAGTCGATAGCCCAGTTAGATCACCTAATGATAAGCTTTGATTATTAACCGTTACTGTGTCGCCACGCATGAAACCAAGCAATCCAGAACCAGCAGTTATGCCGCTTGCTAGTCTCCGGCTAGTACTCTTACCTCCACCAGAGCCTTTTCTAGAGTAACTTTTTAATGAACGCCTTAGATCCGAAGTTGATCCACCTGTTTGAGCGTACTTACCAAATGCTCTTCTTGCACTAGCAAACCTATTTGGAGGCGGTGTTGCTGTTGGTGAACCGCCGATTTCTTGTTGAACCTTGTCATTGTCAATATCGTTACTATTGTCATTCTGATCATCTGCTTGACCACTGTCAAAGCCTGTTTGATCATCCCCATCAGTACCTGATGCAGGTTCTATCGTGACGGGGTCTCCTTGCTCTGCCCACGATGGAATTAGCGGACTCTTGTTATTCGGTCCTGTTGACGATGCGGACGTACCCATATTACTTAGTTCCCTCTAGTTCTTTTAAAATTGGATTAAGCCACCTTTGTCGGGGCAAGCTTTTTAAGAATGTAAGAAGACTTAAACAACATTTATCATCCTGCTTGGCAAGTAGCACTGCTCCATAGATGCCTGTAGGTCTTTCAGTCCAATCACCAATCAACTTAAAGTTTTCAATCAAACCATCCATGACTGACATGTATTCTTCCTTAGGAGTTGTGGTAATCGCAGTAGAGTTAACGCCACTGACCCTTACCTTTTGCTTCATTAAGTCTTCTACAAGTTTTTGAGCGGCTCCTGACATTACCGCATTAACAGCGCCCATTGGAATGCTTTCTCGACTCAGATACGCCGCTGGAGTCAAATCCATCTCAGTAAACATTGGAGGTAATTTCGACCATTTATCAATAAAAGCTAGGTCGAGTTTCCACTCTTCAGGTAAATTAATTTCGTCAAATTCGACTTCTGAATTTTCAAGATCCGCTAATACTTTTGGATATCCGTTTTCCTTATCAATTAATTCATAAAGCTTGTTGGTAGCCTGAGTGCCTAAGCACCTCTCAAAAATTACCAGCTTAGTGATAGTTTTTTCATCAAGCTGCATTCCTCTGCGATGAGCGGTTTTCTTTCTCATCTTAACCTGATTGAGTAATCGCTTAACTATGCGAGGGTTGCCGTTAATGTTTGTGGATTCAGCTAATAGTGGAGCTAACTGTTCAGCAACCACAAATTTACTTCTGAGTTCGGAATGCTTTTCAATCTCGTGATCTTGAAGTAGCTCGTCAACGGTAATTTGTGGTTGTTTCCACGACAGCCTTAATGACTCTTCAAGGGCACATCTTATCGTTTCTAATTGCGCATCGGTAACGCCGTGATCTTGAGCAGTAAGCATCATTAAATATGCCCTTATCTCCAGAACGCCGGGTCTTGGTACATGCACAGGAATTTGAATAAGCTTGTCTAAATAATCAGTTTGATGTCGTTGAGATGCACCTTTGTGATACTCAGGCACTGCCAAGCGGATCATGTCCTCATCGGCGGCAATAACAAATGCAGTATTGGGTAAAAATAGAAATAACCTGATCGCCTCAAGGGTCGAAATAGCATTAAATGGAGAGCAGCGATCTAAATTATCGACATAGACAATAAGTGGCTTATCAAACTCCTTTAACAGATCAGAATATGCTTTTCGGAATTCTTTAATTTCTTTAGGAGGTGAAAATGATTTATTATCTTTGATCAAACCTTTGTTTTTCTTCGCGACATCCTTAGCGCCATCGACAGCACCTTTTACATCATCAACATCCAGTTCACCATCGTCACCACCACTGAATAGTCCCATGATCTTCTGTATACCACCCATAGTTGGTATACCAGCTAATGCTGCACCACCATCCATTAGCAATCCCATCAGTCTGATCTTATCTATTCGTCCAGCAAACTCTTTTGCTTTTGCACTGAGATTTTTATCGTCTGCTGCTTTTTTAACTAAAGTAGATGCAATTGTTTCTAGTAACGCCGCTTTAGCGTCATCATACCCTTGGAAAGTCCATGCATCGAAATGTACTTGGATATATTCTTGTTCATCACTTTCCAGAGAAGCCTTAGTAAGTTCAAGAATCGTCGATTTTCCAGCGCCCCAATCACCAAAAACGCCTATACTAATAGGCATTAACTCCTTTTCTGTTATAAGATCTTTTATTGACTCAGCCGTTTCATTAAAATTTAAGAAATCAATTTTTGATTCTTTATCAGACCACATAACGTCTCCTTTTATTTATTATTTCTTTTGTTCCATTCTTTCAATAGTTCGGTGAACCGTGGGGCGGCTAACAGAATATTTCTTCGCTAATGCAGAGATCGATTCACCATTTAATTTATCTTTATATAATTCTTTCGCTTGTTTGTCTGATAAAGCAGGCAATCTGCCCATGTGTTTGCCTTTAGCTTTAGCCTCTTCACGACCTTCTGTGGTTCTGGCTTTTATAAGATCCCGCTCAAGTTGAGCGAATATGTGGCTACGCATAATGTTTGAGATTATTTCTCATCAAGCCAGATTGGGTGAGTACTAGGAAATCTTCGTCAGATTTGAGCCTGAAGCAGTCGTAAACGATGGTACAAAATTACTTCAGCTAAAATTCACTTTGATACGAAACCGGACATTAGGCTTAGCGTATCTCATGACAAGTGTTCCAACAATATAGTCGTTGCTCTTACTTTTAAATTTAAATCTTGTTTTAGATCCTCTGTACAATTAGTAACACACCAACGCGACTTTAATGTGGAATTAGGATCATCGGTTAATTTATTCTATCTAGATAGCTCTTCTATTTTTTATCTTTGATAAACATCGGTATAAAACGGGCAGTCCAAATAATGTTAGCAGTGTTTGCTGTCACTACCCCCCAACAATTATTTTCTTGGAATAGCTATTTGAGTTACTTCCCAAACTTTTCATATTGAATAATTTTTATTTGACTCTATAGCCACTATAGATTTTATACTTATTTTAATATTATTACGGAATGTTAAATATGTCAGAAAAATGTAGTGGTCAGTGTCAATCATCTTCTACCAATGAAGATGTAAAAATTGATACACAATTAGATAACTATAGTGGCGCGTTTGTCAGTACATTTAAAGTACCTCAAATGGACTGTCCTTCAGAAGAGAGATTGATTAGGTTAGCACTTGACTCAATTGAGCCTTCAGTTGGGTTGCAATTTGATATTCCTAGCCGTTTAGTCAAGGTTTTTCATGATGAAAATTTAGATGAGATAACAAAAAAATTACAACAACTCAATCTCGGTGCAGAGTTGGCATCAACTAAAGAAAGTTGCAGCACCGAAGCTGCAAAAGCAAAAGACTTAGCCCAAAAAAATGAGATGAAAGAAGCATCAACCCTAAAATGGTTGTTAGCCATTAATGGAGTCATGTTTTTTATAGAAGTAATTGCTGGGATTATTGCACAGTCTGCTGGCCTAATTGCAGACTCATTAGATATGTTTGCTGATGCTGCTGTGTATGGTTTAGCTATTTATGCCGTAGGTAAAAGTATTAGCATGAAACTTAGAGCAGCACATATATCTGGTGTGCTTCAAGTTATTCTAGCGCTAGGTGCTTTGAGCGAAGTCGTAAGACGCTTTGTTTACGGTAGTGAACCGATCTCTTCTTTAATGATGATATTTGGTGGAATAGCACTAATCGCTAACGTTGCTTGTCTGTTTTTGATATTTGGCAACAAAGAAGACGGCGCTCATATGAAAGCGAGTTGGATTTTTTCCGCAAATGACGTTATCGCAAACGTTGGTGTAATTTTAGCTGGCTTATTAGTTACAGCAACAAGCAGTCGTTATCCAGATTTAGTGATTGGTTTGATAATTGCTGTTGTAGTTTTAAACGGTGCTCGCCGTATCTTACAGCTAAAGTATTAAACAAATTCATCATGGCTATTTATTTAAATTTTAAAACCATTAATAGCATCTTTATAGCTAGTTTAAGTCTGCTTCAAACGGCTAAAGGGAAATGAAGTTATGAAAAACAATGCCTACATTCCGCCATTACGATTTCATTGGTTAACTAATTTTTATGACAGCCTCGTTGCTATCACCACGAGAGAAGCATTTTTTAAAAAACTGATTGTAGATAAAGTTGCCAACGTCAAAGGAAACAACCTACTTGATGTTGGATGTGGAACCGGAACGCTAACAAAATTAATAGCTGAAAAATCACCTAAATATACCGTAATAGGCTTAGATGCAGACCAAACCGCTTTAGATATTTCACAGAAAAAAGTTATAGGCAAGGATCTTAATATTTCTTTTAGACAGGGCTTTGGACAAGAAATGCCTTTTAGTGATAATTCCTTTGATATCGTAGTTTCAAGTTTGTTTTTTCATCACTTAAGCCGTTCAACTAAGCGTGCGACATTAACTGAAATTCGTCGGGTACTTAAACCGGGTGGCATTTTATTAATTGCTGACTGGGGAAAGCCGACTTCAATATTTCAACGGATATTGTTCTTTGTCGTTCAGTTATTAGATGGTTTTGAAACTACAAAAGATAATGTAGATGGAGTCCTTCCTTCTTTAGAGGTTGAATCAGGGTTTACTCATGTTTCAGATTTAAACATAGTCCCAACGACTTTGGGAACTATCAGACTGATTGAAGCGAACTAGATAACAATGAACCTAATGCGTCCGTCATATTTTAAACCATATATATCATACGTGATAATGATTTTAATCGCGGTGCAATCTGTGTTTTTTTCGCTAGAAGAGCTTGAAGTAAACTTAAGTGAAAGTTCTTTTAGTTCATCACTAACTAAGTCTATTACCCCGCTAAAAGCTCCAGAAGACTCCAATATGCTTGAGGTGAATAATAGCAACTCTTCAATTGATAATTGTAATTTTTGTTGCTGTTGTCACTTATTTTTAAATGCTGATTCTTCCTGTAACATTTTCCAAGCAACAGATCACTTCCTTACCTACGCCTTAGTTTCTCCTGAGCTAAAAGGCTATATCTCGGTGCCATTCCGCCCACCTAAATACGCCTAAATTTTATAGAAAATTAAGAAAGGTCAAATGTTAATGACCTAAATATCACATATAAATTTATAGGAAAGTATACATGGCACTTAATACCTGTGTGCATCGCAAGATAGCAATTTTGAGGTGTGTAACACCTCGGCTTAAATATATCGCGTTTCTCGCTTTGTCACTTTTTACATTTAATGTTTATGCGTTTGAAAAGCCGTTAAACCTTCAAGAGGCAATTCAGTGGACGCTTAAACAAAATCCTGAACTCAAAATATTTGATTTCAAACAAACCGCATTAACAGGACAAGAACAAACAGCAAGTTTAAATCCCGCTTATGAACTAGAAGTTGAAGCTGATAACTTTGCAGGCTCAGGTGAATTTAATGCATTCGACAGTGCTGAATTAACAGTCGCTCTATCTTCGGTTATCGAAATGGGAGATAAACGCTCAGCGCGGATTGGACTTGTTTCAAAATCAAGAGCACTACTCAATGCTGAGAAAGAAGTCTCTGCGCTTAATTTAATGGCTCAAGTCACTGAGAAGTACGTGGAAGTACTTGCAGCCCAACAAAGAGTGATATTGGCAGATAATGCATTGAGCTTAGCACAAGAAACGTTAGAGATTGTATCTCAGCGTAACCGCGCAGGTGCTACTCCTGAGGCTGAAGTGAAACGTTCAAAAGCAGTTATTGCTCAGGCTAACCTCACCCTTCAATCTGAACAAAAGCGCTTGGAATATCTAAAGCTTTCTTTATCAGCTTACTGGGGAGAAACATCAGTGTCATTCTCTAGAGTAACTGGAGATCTGTTTCAGTTTGGCAATGATAGTGATTTTAGTAGTCTCTTTGCGAAATTAGAGAAAAACCCTGCTATTCAAGTTTATGCAAGTGAGCAGCGACTAAAAGAGGCCGAATTACAGTTGGCTAAAACAGAGTCAACGGCCAATATCAAATGGTCTGTTGGTGTTAGGCGCTCTCAAGAAGCCAATGATACGGCACTGGTCGCTGGCTTTAGCTTACCTTTGTTTGCTGAAAAGCGAAATTCTGGTGCAATCGCTAGTGCGCTAGCAGAGCGTGACCAAGTTGCCATAGAGAAAGAGGCGACTAAGTTGAGGTTTAGAAATCACTTACTACGAGCATACTCCAATAGAAAACAAGCCATATTAACAGCTAATTCATTAAAGCAGTCGGTTATCCCAATGCTTGAAGATGCACTGGAAGATACTCAAGACGCCTATCAAAAAGGTCGATATGGATATCTTGATTATGTATCGGCTAGACAAGAGCTGTTAAATGCTCGGCGAACCCTCATTGATGCGGCATCTGCTGCCCTAATTTATGGCGCAGAGATAGAAAAACTAACAAACGAAGCGCTGTCACTCTAAATAAACATCACTTTAAGTTTAATAACAATTTATTGATTCAGTTATTAACTGAATCGTTTAGGAATTCAAAATGAAAAACTATTTACTCGCACTATTGATTTTTATTGGGTATCTATCACCCATTCAAAGTGTTATCGCTAGTGAAGATGAACATGAAGGCGAAGAAGGCATTAGCAAAATAAACAATAACATGGCAAAAAGGCTTGGTGTTGAAACAGCCTATTTAGCTTCAAAAACGTTGAACCAAACTATCCCTGTATACGGCGCTACGACGATAGGCGCTGAACAATTATTTCAAGTTGGCGCTAGATATAACGGCGTTATAAAGACAATTAACTCCACTGTTGGTGATAAGGTAAAAAAAGGAGATCTATTGGCCGTTATTGAATCTAACGAAAGCTTAAATACCTATAAAATAACATCCCCTGTTTCTGGGACTGTTTTACAGCGAAATGGAAATATTGGCGGTATCACGCAAAACACTAGCTTGTTTGAAATCGTCAATTTTGACACCTTGTGGGCTGAATTTAAGGTGTTTACCAGCCAATATAATCAAATCAAAGTCGGTCAACCTGTTGATATTGAGCATGGTGAACAGGCATTCAACTCAACCATCACCAATATAATTCCAGCTAAAGATCAGTCTTATGTTTTAGCACGTGTACGTTTAAATAACACTGAGCTAAACCTAACCTCAGGCCAATTATTAATGGGCAGCGTAAAGATAAACCGATTTGAGGTGGATTTAGCCGTCGAGAAAGTTGCGATACAAGAACTGGGAGGACAATTTGGTGTCTTTGTAAAAGAAGATGAAGAGTACGAGTTTGCGCCACTTGTGCTCGGACGTTCAGACAAAAACTATATCGAGGTCATTGATGGCCTCAGTAAAGACGCTGAATATGTAAACAAAAACAGTTATCTGATAAAAGCGGATATTTTGAAATCTGAAGTAGAAGACGACGATTAGGAGACGCAATATGATTGAATCAATTTTGCGTCTTGCAATAAATAGACGCTATTTAGTATTAAGTCTGCTGATGGTAATCATCGGCGTTGGCATGTGGAGTTATCAAAAACTTCCCATTGATGCTGTTCCAGATATAACAAACGTGCAGGTACAAATAAACACTTCTGCCCCCGGTTATTCACCTTTGGAAGCGGAACAAAGGGTGACCTTTCCTGTAGAAACCGCCTTAGCCGGATTGCCAAAGCTGTCTCACACCCGCTCCCTGTCAAGATATGGATTATCTCAAGTAACCGTTATCTTTGAAGAGGGAACCGATATTTATTTTGCTCGCAACTTAATCAATGCAAGATTAGCTGCGATAAAAGGCGTTATTCCCTCTGGCTTAGAGCCAGAAATGGGTCCTATTTCGACAGGGCTTGGCGAAATATTTATGTATACCGTACAAGCTTCTCCTGACGCTAAAATGCCTAATGGAGAGCCTTATACCGCTATTGCCTTAAGAGAAATACAAGACTGGATCATTAAACCGCAATTGGCTCAAGTTAAAGGCGTCATTGAGGTCAACAGTATCGGCGGCTACAACAAGCAATATCACATAACGCCTAAACCCGAAAAATTACTTTTTCATCAGGTAACCTTTGAAGAAATATCTGATGCATTACGTAAAAACAATGACAACCGTGGCGCAGGTTATATCGAACAAAACGGACAGCAAGTTTTAGTACGCTCCATTGGGCAACTAGCGACAATAGATGAGATCCTCAATGTCATCATCAAAAAGAACGATGGTATTCCTGTAAAAATAAGTGATGTTGCCAATGTTGCTATAGGCAAAGAACTTAGAACAGGGGCTGCTACTCGTAATGGCATTGAGACAGTGCTTGGTACAACCATGATGCTGATTGGTGAGAATTCTCGCACCGTTGCTTTAGAAGTGGAACATAAGCTCAGCGAAATACAAAAATCTCTGCCAAAGGGCATTACCGCAGAGCCTGTTTACGACAGAACAACGTTAGTAGATAAAGCGATTGCAACCGTTACCAAAAACCTCGTTGAAGGTGCGCTTTTAGTTATTGTTGTGTTATTTATTCTACTTGGAAATTTACGTGCAGCTCTCATTACCGCTGCTGTTATCCCTATTTCCATGTTAATGACAATCACAGGTATGGCGCAAGCAGGAGTATCTGCCAATTTAATGAGTCTCGGCGCATTGGACTTTGGCTTGATAGTGGACGGGGCTGTAATCATCGTTGAAAACTCTGTCCGTAGGTTAGCACAGGCCCAACACAACGGTCATAGGCAAGACTTAAGAGAACGCCTAAATACCGTTTTTGAAGCCACTTCAGAAGTGATACGTCCAAGCTTGTTTGGTGTGGCAATTATCACTGTTGTTTACATCCCCATTTTCACGCTAACTGGCGTTGAAGGGAAAATGTTCCACCCTATGGCGGCAACTGTCGTTATGGCGTTAATTTCCGCAATGATCCTTTCAGTTACACTGGTTCCTGCTGCTGTAGCTGTGTTTATGAAAGGTAAAATCAGCGAAAAAGAAAGTGTAGTTATTCGTTCAACCAAGTCTATTTATGAACCATTGTTAAAAATGGCGTTGAAATTTCGTTGGGTTATTGTTTCATTCTCAACGCTGTTAATGGGGTATAGCCTTTGGTTAGCAACAACGCTGGGTAGTGAATTTGTTCCACAGCTAAATGAAGGGGATATAACAGTCCAAGCGCTAAGAATACCTTCTACCGGCCTAGAGCAATCAGTAGAAATGCAAGAAGTACTTGAGCAACGTATTAAAGCGTTTCCTGAAGTTGATAAAGTATTCTCGCGCATCGGCACATCAGAAGTAGCAACTGATCCAATGCCACCGAGTATTGCTGATATCTTTGTTATTTTAAAACCACGTAAAGAATGGGCCGAACCTTCAAAGCCAAAGAGTGAATTAGTTGAAGAAATGGAAGAAGTACTGAAAAACATTCCGGGCAACAACTATGAATTCACTCAGCCTATTCAAATGCGTTTCAATGAATTGATTTCTGGCGTTAGAGCTGATGTCGGCATCAAAATATTTGGTGATGACTTAGATCGATTATTACTTACCGCAAAAGATATTCTAAATATTGTGAAAACCGTGGACGGTGCTGCTGATGCCCGAATGGAACAGGTCACAGGTGTTCCATCTTTATCAGTAATTCCTAAACGAGAAGCGCTTGGTCGATACGGTTTGAGCGTTTCAGAACTGCAAGACTGGGTTGCTACTGCAATTGGTGGAGAATCTGCGGGGATCATTTATGAAGGAGACAGACGATTTGAGTTAGTTGTTCGTCTACCGGAGCAAACAAGAACAGATATCAATGGCTTGAAGCACCTGCCGCTTCCACTTGAGGGTGGTAACTATGTGCCACTTGAAGAAGTTGCAGAGCTTAAATCAGAGTCTTTACCTGCTCAAATTAGCCGTGAGAACGGAAAAAGAAGAGTTGTGGTTACCGTCAATGTTCGTGGCAGAGATTTAGGCGGCTTTGTAAAAGAAGTGAAAGCTAAAATTAATCAGGAAGGAGAAATCCCAGCAGGATACTGGCTTGATTATGGTGGAACGTTTGAACAACTAGAGTCAGCGAGTAAAAGATTAAGCTTAGTTGTGCCGATCACATTAGTTGTAATCTTAGGTATTTTGGTTATCGCATTTGGTTCATTAAAAGATGCATTAATCATTTTCAGTGGCGTGCCTTTAGCATTAACTGGGGGCGTATTTTCACTTTATTTAAGAGACATGCCCTTATCAATTTCGGCAGGTGTCGGCTTCATAGCATTGTCAGGTGTCGCCGTATTAAATGGCTTGGTTATGTTGGCTTTTATTCGAGATCTTTGGCATGAAAAAGGCGACCTTTACGTAGCGATCATTGAAGGTGCCATCATTCGTTTAAGACCTATTTTAATGACGGCACTGGTTGCTAGTTTAGGTTTTATTCCAATGGCGCTAAACACTGGAATTGGTGCAGAAGTACAACGACCACTAGCAACAGTCGTTATCGGCGGTATTGTATCTTCTACCATTTTAACTTTGTTTGTATTACCTGTTTTATATCAATGGGCGCATGGCTCTGAGAGTAACAAACAGTAATCTGACGAAATTTAAAGCCCAAAAAGCAGCTTAATTAATAGGTTATGCCTAATTAAGCTGCTTTTTATATTGTATGCCCAACATTTTATTGATAAAGCTTACTGCGCTTCATCCCGACAATTTTCATTTAAAAACTCAAACTCTATCGTTGTATGCGATAAATGATAGGAAGATAATTTAGCTGCAACTTCTTGTTTAAGCCTAATTAATTCTTTAACGTCAAAGTTGTCACTCAGCTCAAGGTGCGCTGTTAAAACGTGACTTTCACCATCTAGTGACCAAAAGTGCATGTGGTGGATACCATTAACTTCAGGAAATTCCATTAGTGATAGTTTAATACGCTTTTGAGTCTCTTTATCGGGTGCAGCTTGAAGAAATAAAACGAGTGTTGATTTCAGGTTTTTGAAAACATTAAACAAGATGAACAGCGTGAACCCTATTGATAAAAGGGGATCTAATATCGGCAGTTCAGCGAACAACAGTACGATAGAGACTATAAGAACGGCAACCCATCCAAGTACATCTTCAAGAAGGTGCCATGTCAGCACTTTCTCATTTAATGTTTCACCCGCTTTTAATTTTAATACCGCATATCCGTTAACGGCAACGCCGAGTATCGCTAGCCCTAACATCCCCTCGACTACAGGCATTTCAGGATTGGACAGCCTTGGAATTGCTTCAAATAAAATCCAAATTGAGCCAATGATTAAAACAATACTGTTTATCAATGCGCCAAAGAGAGTAAGTCTACGATAACCATAACTAAACTTATCTGATGCTTCTTTATCTGAAAAACGACTTAAAATCCACGCAAAACCTATTGAAAGACTATCACCAAGATCGTGAACTGCATCTGCCATTATCGCAGTACTGTTAGTGAGCCAACCACCTATAAATTCGATAATAGTAAATGTCACATTCAGAAAAAATGCCCAACCAATACGATCATCTTTAGAATGCTGATGACTGTGACTATGGTTGTGCATTTTGTACCTCCAGTGCTTTTGTATTTCTAATTTTTGATACATTCATATTAATCAAATGGCGAATCACACCTTGATACATCCAACGTTTTACTCCCGACAAATTAGTACCCTTTTCAAGATAAAACTCATCAGGGGAATCATAAAGCCCAAAGTCGTCATGAATACCTTCTTTTTGAATATAGGTATCTTGGCCGCACCAATTTGTGTTTGGTGAAGAGAAACACTTTGTTGCAACACCATAGACACAAAAGTCATCTTTTGCTTGGCTAAATTTCTGCTGTAGTGAGCTTAAGTATTGCTCATCCAATATAAAGCCCTCTAAGTTTATCCAGCGTCCATCGAAATAAACTTCTACCCAACTATGAATGATGTATTTAGGTGCTAACCAAAATACATAGCTAGGTATAGCCCCTTTTTGTAATTGCTGATCAATGGTAAAACCATGGAAACGACACTGGATACCTAGTCCACGCAATAGCGCCATTAACAGATTACCCTTAGTATTACATTGCCCATAACCATCTGCTAGTACATCGCTTGCTGCTATATCATCACTCTTGTTATAGCCAAACATTATTTCATCTTTCACAAATTGGTATGCTGCTCCAATTTTGTTGAAATCGTCTAAGCTTTGCCATCCTCGCTGATCGATCAGGGATTGGATATCTTTGTGTTCAAAATTAACGATATTCGTATTGTTTAAATATTTCTCGGTCATTTTTTATATATCCTTTTCGTTGCATACTTATACTACAGACTCTATAGTAACTATAGAATCAAATGTCTGGGGGAAATTGATGAAAATAGGCGAATTGTCTAAAAAATCGGGCTGTTCAATACAAACGATTAGATATTATGAAAGAGAAGGATTACTGTTAAATCCAAACCGTTCAGAAGGTAATTTCAGGCTGTATGATAGTAAAGCACTTAAACAATTGGAGTTCGTAAAACATTGTCGCAGCCTAGATATATCACTCAATGATATTAAACGTCTTATCGAATTAAAAAATAAGCCAGAAGAAAGCTGCTCTAGCGTTAATGCATTAATTGATCAGCAACTTGCACTAGTGAATAAACGCATGAAAGAATTAAGGGCGCTTAAAGCTGAATTACAACAGATGGCTAGTGCTTGTGGTTCGAACAATACTATTGAAGCATGCGGGATCATTAAGTCACTAGATAGTTAACTCTGTTAGAGGCATACGGGCAGAATATAGAACATTAATCGACTATTGCATGTCCTAAATGTGGACAGATAAAAACGGAAGAAATGCTGACAAATTCATGTCAGCGGTATCACAAGTATGAGTCACACAAGGTTTTGCCAAACTATTGAATGGTGACTGGTGTGTTTACTTCTCATATGGAACAGCAAAATTCCGCCAATTCTAGAACGACAAAATTAGTTGCAGCCGTTAATGCACTAGAGTGTTTAAATTGAAGTTTATTATTGACTCTTCAACGTCTGCTTTACACTCTGAATTTTCGTTAATAACTCAAAAGCTAACTTCCGCTTTTGGCTAAGTGAAATCATAAGGTATTCATTGATGCTAATGTCCGCAATGTCGGAGGAGCTGCCGTTAGCAAATAGCATCAAATTATCGTAATATAACTGATTGAGTCTCAGATATTATGATTAAAAAATCATACTTTCATAAAAAGAGAGATTGGCGGCATCCCTTTAAAACCTTTCAGTCTAAAATGAGATCAATCTCAATCATTATGCACAGTCACAAATACTCCACATAGGTTGATCATGGCAGTGGCAAACGGATTATCATTTTTGGTATTGAGAGAGCCGTCGATAATATTCAAACAAGCACCTTTCTTATGGATGCTTTCAATTGCCTCAAGAATAGATTTTAACGACCGTCCCAAACGGTCGAGGCGAGTAACAATAACTTCATCACCTTCCCTGATAAAGTCGATGAGTTCCTAAAGCTTTTCTTCATTTCGAATCGAAGCACCAGACTGTTTGCCTTGGAATATTTTTTCACAGCCCTGAGCGTCCAACTTGGACAGTTGAACATTTAAATCTTGTTCTTTAGTTGAAACTCTTGCAAAACCAACTTTCATATATACGAAACCTGTAACTTTCGCACACCTTAACAATTAAATGAACGAAAGTATATTAAATAAATTTCGTACATGAACGTAATAAAAAATAGAAATTCGTACACTACGGATAGAAAATGAATGACAATTCTAACTATAAAGTGACTTAATTATTTCACACGCTTCACTTGTACACGAGCTTGCCATTTGTTGAAGCTCAGCTTGTAGTGCTTTGAGTTCTCCCATTAGATTGTTAACTAAAGCCAATTTAGCCTGTGTCTATCATAAGTTCAAAACTTAAACTTTAGATATAAGCTGAAATTGAGTCAATCGTATTACAAATACTCTTATTGATACTGGCTCATTACTTGCACTTTTTCGAGAACATGACCACATGTAGAGAATAATAGGCTAACAGTGGGAAATATTTACACTATCAATGTAAGGATTACTTATGAAATACTCAAGATTTGCTGCAATGATCATCACCTCAACCATTGCTATGTTTGTCATGATGTATCTCAACACATACGCAGTATCACATATATGGTTTAGTGAAACGCGTATCTATATGGCGTTGTATATGGGAGCAGGTATGGCAATGATCATGCTGGCCTTTATGCTTGGCATGTACAGTAACAAGAAGCTCAACATGGCTATTTTTCTATTGGCGACAATACTGTTTGCCATATGTCTTTATCTTGTTCGCTCTCAAAGCACAATTTCTGACACTGCTTACATGAAAGCGATGATTCCTCATCACTCCATTGCTATTCTTACTAGTGAGCATTCAACTTTGGAGGATGTACGCGTGCGTGAATTGGCAAATGGTATTATTAAAGCCCAACGAAAAGAAATAAAAGAAATGGAATGGCTGATTAAAGATATTTCTGAAAATGGAAAGGTCAGCTCACAAGCTCAGGCTGAGCAACGACCGCTCCCAAAGTTTGAAGGCACACTGAACAAAGGAGACTAAGATGACTAAGACAGCTACCCTGTACAGAATGGTCACTGACGAACATATCTGCCCCTATGGTTTAAGGTCGAAAGATTTGCTGGAGAGGCAAGGGTATGATGTAGAAGATCATAAGCTCACGTCAAGACAACAAGCTGATGACTTCAAAGCTAAGCATGATGTCAAAACTACGCCACAAACCTTTATTGAAGGAAAGCGTGTCGGAGGATACGATGACTTAAGAGAGTATTTTGGTAAAGATGAAGCAGGTCAAACTGGCACAACCTACACGCCCGTTGTAGCCATTTTCTCGATAGCTGCACTTCTTGCTGTCGCATCTCAACATTTTGCTTCCGGCTCATTTATCTCCATCAGAACACTGATGCTATTTATAGCTTTTTCAATGACGCTCTTAGCGGTGCAAAAACTGAAAGACCTATACAGTTTCACAAATTCGTTTATTACTTATGATTTACTAGCGATGAGATGGATAAGATATGGTTATATTTATCCCTTCATTGAAGCATATGCAGGTATTGGTATGGTTGCCCAACTACAGCCTCTCGCAGTGGCACCATTTTCATTGTTTATCGGCACAGTTGGAGCAATTTCAGTTTTCAAAGCCGTTTACATCGACAAACGCCAGTTAAAGTGTGCCTGTGTAGGCGGCGATAGCAGTGTGCCACTTGGATTTGTATCGCTATCTGAAAACTTATTTATGATCGCGGGAGCATTGATTATGCTGCTGATGTAAAGGTATAGCTCTATTCGGCGGCCCCTTAACTGTTAAGATTAGACCTAGGATGCCAGCCCACACCTTTCTAATTCATATGTAACATTTTTTCTGTCGTACTGGCATCAAGATAACCAGAACTGAGCAAACAATCTCAAAGGTTGTACAAAATAACACTAAAGTTTTTTCATTAAGTTTTATTGTTATGCTCTTGTGGTGGCTTTCGCCACCACTTTATTAGTTTTCAAGTTCCACCATATCTTTCGCTGCAATGTCACCAGACACTAGCTTTACAGTTGCGAAATGATCATTCACAATTTTAGTAATTTGTACCGTTCCTACCTTTTCGATAGTGTAGGGATCTTCACCTTCACTCAATACTATTCTTTCATGGAATCTAATAACACTGTATTTTTGCCCAACCTCTGCGCCATGCTTAGCACCAATACAGATTAGAGTTCGATTATCAGAACTTTCTACTACCTGACCTCTCACCATGTATTTATGATAAAAAGTGGTATTGGAACAACCCACTAAATATAAACCGAATGTAAGCAATAAAAGAGCTTTTATATAGGGTGTTTTCATCACTGTTACCTCATTTGACTAACTAATTATCTATACACTTTTTTATGAATTCATTTGTTTTTCCGGCCAGCCCCCGAAGGTGCTTGATGACAACTCCAAGGCTTATGAACAGAGTTATCTTTGATGTTCTGATCAACAAATTTATAGTAACTTTCTTTAGTATGTGTCCACCAATCATTATGAACATCTGCGCCATACTTACGGATTACCTCCTCAATCCCATCAAGGCTTACGTTTGCGGCATCATAGGCAAGGTGTATTTCACCTTCTTTGATGTTGTAACTAACTTCATCTATACCAAAAAGCTGATCTATTTCTTTTACTAACTCGTCACAGCTTTCTTCTGTGACATTGCTAAGCTTTAGATTTCGAACAACTAAATTTTGCTCTCTAACGCCAACTCTATGATTTAAATCGCTCATAATTTTTCTCCTAATGTTTGTGTGAATGCTGTTGATTGCTATCTTTCATTTCTTCCATTTTGCGGTTCATCTGCGGCATCATGTTCCCCATCATTTCTAAATGATGTTCAGCCATCTTGATTTGTTGATGCATTGGCATTTCTTCCATGTTTTTGTGCATGGATTGCATCATCTTCATCATTGAACGGTGATGTTCAACCATCATCTGCTGTTGCTTTTCAGGATCTTTTTCAGTTTTAATGGCATGGACTTCCTTTTTCATTTCCATCATCTTTTTGTGCATTTCTCCCATGTTCTCATGTGGTATTGCCATGCCTTGATGCATATCAGCTTTGTTCGCACCTTCATGTTTATGCTCATTGTTTTGGGCAAATGAGCTAGTAGTTATCAGTAGTGAACTAATAAATAAAATTGATTTAGTTAACGTTTTCATGATTTTTACCTTCTACACTTTTATTAAAATTTGGGATCCAACTTGGTGTCGATTCCATATACCTGTGGTACTCCGAACCAAACTCAGCAATCGCTTGTGCTTCTTCGCGTTTCGCTAGCTTGACGTAAACAACGACTAAGATCGGAAACATCGCAAGTGTTGGGATTGTCGGCCACTGCAATAAAAAGCCGAACATGATTAGAATGAAAGCTACATACTGTGGGTGGCGACACCTTGCATACCATCCAGTTGTAGCCAATTGATGATGCTTTTGCGCGTGATGCAATACATTCCATGCTGAAGACAACATAAAGAAACCTGCAACAATAAACACCATACTCACTATATGAAATGGGTCCCAATGGGCATCACCTTGAAATCCAAAGAAAGTATGTAATAAATGCCCATTCTCATGCGCAAAGAAATTTACTTCTGGATAGGTCTCCGTCAGCCACCCCGACAGAAAATAGATAGTTAAAGGAAAGCCATACATTTCAGTAAATAGGGCAACAATAAAGGCGGAGAACGCTCCAAGGCTTCGCCAATCAGTAGATGTTTTTGGTTTGACAAAACTAAAGGCAAAAAAGATAAAAATTGCTGAGTTCAGTATCACCATTGACCATAAGCCATAATCATATGTCTCATTCATCACTGTTCTCCTTTTTATGTGATTCCTTACGTCCTTCTTCTAAACCTTGTATGTAGCCGTCACGATAGGCAGCATTTTTATCCGTGAGTTCTTGAAAGCTCTCTTCCTTTTTCTCATCAGGCGCATGTGAATGATCGTGGCCATGTTTGCCATGACTGCCATGCATAAATACGTGCATCAACGGGCATAGCAATAAAATCAAATAAGGAAGAAATTGCAGTACATGCTGTCCATGTTCAAAGATTAAAAAATAGGTGGCTGCGGCAATAAGCACCAATGCAGCCCAACCCGTGGGTGTTGACCAAAATTTAGGGTGCTCATTTTTCATATTGGCCTCCTATTGACCTTAAATTTTCCGCTGAAGCTTCAGACTTAGAATTTATCCAGAAGAGATTATCCACAGGGGAGATACTAACTAGTCCTTCTCCTTCAACGTTGGTATACGCTGCATCAAGCAAAACTTTAGCAACATGTTCTGCATCATCAAAAGCAACATAAATTGTCATAACTATATGTGCTGATAAGTGATTTCTGTTGTAAGTATCAGCATATGCACCTCTGCCCGTTGCTTTATGAATGGTAAAGCCTTTATAGCCATGTGAAAGTAGTGCCTCTTCTACTCGTGTTAACACCATTTCATCGAAAATGGCGGTCACTTTTTTCATCCTCCTAAACAACCTTTAAGACACCGCGATACATTTGCATCTGACAATGAAACTCATGCTCTCCCGGTGATAAGTTCAATAAGGTAATTTGAGTAATTTCATTTAATTTAAGCTGCTCGCTTACCTCCAATGATGGAATAAGCATTGTTTCAGCGCAGGGTGATTGATCTTTGCGCATAAACTTCAGAGTGACAGGTTGACTAGCAGACACTTGGATTGAGGATGGTGAATACACGCCATCCCTCACTTCAATGAGTACTTCATTACCTTGAACAATTGTTTTATTGGGTTTGTATAGCCAAAACCACCAAACAATCAGTGCGATTAACACTAAGCCTAATAAGTTAATTAACATCATCGTGTTTCTCCTTAATGCTCTTTTGCTTTAAACAAGCGAAGTCGATTTGCATTTGACACTACAGTCAATGACGAAAACGCCATTGCAGCACCTGCAATTACAGGGCTAAGCAGAATGCCAAAGAAGGGATATAGAACCCCCGCAGCAAAAGGAATCCCGGCTACGTTATAGACAAACGCGCCAAACAAGTTTTGTTTTATATTTCGTAAAGTAGCTTTGCTTACCGCTATGGCATCAGCTAGGCCATGAAGTGAACCACGCATTAGGGTAATGTCAGCACTTTCGATAGCTACATCAGTCCCTGTGCCTATGGCGAAGCCAACATCGGCTAACGCTAGCGCAGGAGCATCGTTGATGCCATCTCCTGTCATACCAACAATTTCGCCGCCTTCTTGTAGCTCTTTCACCTTGTTGGCTTTATCTTCTGGCAGCACTTCAGCAAGAAACTCACTAATACCCGCTTTTTTGGCAACAGCAGCAGCGGTTTCCTTGTTATCACCCGTTAACATGATGACGCGTATACCATTAGCCTGAAGCCGTTTGATAGCAGAGATTGAGTCTGACTTGATAGGATCTGCAACAGCAATGATTGCTGCAAGTTCACCATCTACAGCAAAGTACATAGGTGTTTTGGCTTCTTTGGCTAAAGACTGTGCTTGTTCAACAAAGCCTGTGAGGTCTATGCCTTTTAACTTCATTAGTTTATCGTTTCCGAAAAGCAGGGCTTTGTTGTTGCAGCTTGCTTCTACACCAAAACCCGTAATGGCGTTAAAGGCTTCAATTTTTAGTAACTCAATATCCTGATCTAACGCACTTTCAACAATCGCTTGCGCTAAAGGGTGCTCTGAGCCGCTCTCTAAACTTGCAGCAAGCTGTAGTACGTCTTTTTCGTCCGTAGCTTTTGCTAAAACAATATCGGTTACCTTAGGTGCCCCTTCAGTAATAGTGCCCGTTTTATCTAAAATCATGGCAGTGATTTTAGAGGCGGTTTGCAGTGCTTCACCGTTGCGAATTAGCACGCCTGCTTCTGCGGCCTTTCCTACTCCGACCATGACAGACATGGGCGTTGCCAAGCCCAAAGCACATGGGCAGGCAATAATGAGTACAGTAGTTGCTGATACGATGGCAAAAGCAATTGCTGGCTCAGGTCCAAAGTTAAGCCATGCTAGCGCACTTAACACAGAGATGATCATGACAACAGGAACGAAAAAAGCTGAAATAACATCAGCCAAGCGGCCAATCGGCGGTTTAGAATTTTGTGCTCGTTTCACCATATTGATGATCTGTGCAAGCGCCGTGTCTTTTCCAACACGTGTGGCTTTAAACATAATCATGCCTGATTTGTTCAAAGTACCAGCGACAACCTCATCTTCTTCGGCTTTTTCAACAGGCATAGGCTCGCCTGTCAGCATGGACTCATCAATAGAGGTGTGCCCTTCCAATACCACACCATCGACGGGAATTTTTTCGCCCGGTTTTACCTTTACAATATCGTTAAGTAAAACCTGCTCAATACCAATCTGAACTTCTTTGCTATCACGAACTACGGTTGCCGTTTTGGCCTGCAAGCCGATAAGACGCTTAATGGCCTCAGAGGTTTTACCTCTGGCTTTTATTTCTAATGCCAGACCTAAATCAATTAAGCCAATGATCATGGCGGTAGCTTCAAAATAAACATGCCGTGCCATTAATGGAACGGCGTCAGGTGCAAACACGACAACCATCGAATACACCCAAGCTGTACCTGTTCCTAAAGCTATTAGAGTGTCCATATTAGCGGAGTGGTTTTTAAAGCTTTTCCATGCTCCTACATAGAAATGCTTACCTGAAAAATACATAACACCAAAAGTTAAAATGCCTACAACCAGCCAAGACATGCGTTCAAGGTTTGTTTCAACCGTCATTTCTCCAACCACAATGCTGTAGATCATCAAAGGAACACCGAGTGAAAGGGCAATAAACGTATCGCGCATTAGTTTTTTATAATATGCCCAATCAGCCGCTTCTTTCTCGTCAAGCGCATCTGCTGCCGAGCTATCATCAATTGACTTCGCGTTATACCCCACAGACTCAACAGCTTTGATCAATTCTTCTGTCTTAGCTGTCCCAGAAACTGTTACAGTCCTATCAGCAAAATTCATTTCCGCACTGACGACTCCAAGAGTTGCCTTCAACGCCCCTTCAATTTTGCCTACACAGCTAGCACACCCAGCACCTTCAATGATAAGCTGTTGGTTATGTGATACTTTCTCCAACGTATTCTCCTTACTTTTACACGAAGAGGATTGAGCTTTTGCCTGACAGCAACAGCCTGATTCAGTTTTTATATTTGTGTTAGTAGCCACCCTTTTTCCTCCTATGCTTTTTTAATTTGCTCAAAGTTTTCGATGAGATGACAAACCATGTTTGCAGTCGGTGCTTTGTCTTCCATTTCTTCCCATCGAGAAAGCGCAGAAGACATTTTTCCTCGAAGTGCCAACATTGCTTGAAACTGCTTTTCTGTTTCTTCAAGCCGCTCTTTGATCAGGCTTCTGACTAATGGGCACGCACTTTTACCATCTTCAGATTCATTAATAATTTCCTTGATATCTGCAACGGAAAAACCAAGGTTTCTGGCACTTAAAATGAATTTAAGTCTCGATACTTCTTTATTCGAGTATGACTTGTAGCCGTTCACTGACTTAGCAGGTTTTAACAATCCTAATCTGGTGTAATAGCGCACCGTATCAGCAGTCGTTCCAAGGCTTTTTGCCAGCTCCGCAACTTTCATATTCACTCCTCAGTTTTTTAGCTAAGTTTGTACTCTCATCTTCAGCTTAGACCTGTGTCTAAGACACAGGTCAAGTACTAATTCTAGTGAATAAGCTAAAAACTAATTTTTTTGGTAAAAGAGAAATCTCGGTCAAAATCGACAGCATTAAGTACTGTAAATAGCAATAGTTTGAGCATGTTCATCATGCCTCCAAAAAATATTGTGCTAATTGTTCAAAACGGTTGGTAATTTAAACCAATCAGTAAATCGTTTTATTTTTGATGGGACTGGCGAAAAAAAGGCGCACTGATCCCGTGATTAGCCAATAATTGGTGGACGATAAAGTAAGAGATGGATACCAGATTTTGGTAGGGGTATACGCTGTAGAATTAGCTCAGAATGAATATTGCAAATACCTTCGTCTTGCGCTTCCACAAGATAGGCATTTAAATGAAAGCTTGTACAAAAACCGCCTTCACAACAAACACAATCACCAGCTTTACATTTTTCACAGTCTTCATCACCATGACGGTTTTTAGAATCTTGCGAATTTTCAGTGTGATAGTGACTATTGTCATTCATTGATTGATGATGCATATTTTTGCTTGGTTGTATAATATGCGTGTCGGAAGATCCATTTTGATGTTCTTCACAATTCATTGGTTTAGCAATAGCAAAGCCATGCTGCGTAAGCAACAGAGTAATTACCACTATTTTAAACCACTTGAAAAGTCCAAACATTTTAATTCCTTATTTATCACCTACAATATTAGCCACTTTATAAAAATAATTTTATGATCTTGATCAACCTTTGAACTAAAACCTAAACTTTTTACTTTTTACTTTTTACTTTTTACTTTTTTAAACAGCTTTAACTTCACAAGTATAAAAGGGGTGTCTAATTTATACTCATGAGATTGAAGCCAAGCATGAGCACCATTAAAAGAAATAAAAACCCTACGCTCATAACTAGGTATTGAGTAATGGATCATTTTTCCAATTGTTCAGCTTTAAGCGCAGTACTTTGCAACAATCGGTTCTATCTCGGGCACATCCAATTCCCGTTCATCAAAAGTGATAAAATGGCCTATTGTACGTCTTTCAATGGCGATGTTTTTTGCCTTGACTCTTTAACCTTAACCATTCGCCAACTTTACTTCTTAGCTGATATTCCACCTTGATAGGTATACACCAGACTGGCACCGATTGAAAACAAGAAGTAGCTTACTATTACTGCTCTTAGTTCTTTCCAAAAAAACTATTAGCTAGGCCTTTCCTAACATAACTAAAATGGTTTAAATCCCAAAAAACGAAAGCTACCATCAATATAGTTGCGGTAGCTCTCATCAAGTCAATATAGTATTTCTTCATATCAGAGCCAGAACTTGATACCTGCAACAAAAGCAGTATCACGAGTACTTTGCCCATTTAACTTCGCAAAGTCGGCTGTATTACCAAATTTATTTGTCCACTCAACGCCAACATAGGGAGCAAACTGGCGGGTAAACTCATAACGAACCCGAAAACCAATAGCACTGCTAGACAAGCCACTACCAAGGTTATTTTGGACGTCATCCTTACCGTAAAGCGTCAACTCTGCTCGTGGTTGAACAATTAACTTTTGAGTAAGTAATAGCTCATACTCAGCTTCGATCGAAAATGCACTATTACCTTGCTCTCCTAAATACGCAGTCATATCAATTTCAAACCAGTAGGGGGCTAGACCTTGTAAACCAAAAGCTAGCCATTTGCGGTTTTCACCTTCGTTATTGTAATCAAGTCGAATACCGACTTGTGTATCCCAATAAGCAGATATTGCGTGGCCCCATAGAAAATCTGTTTGGTTCTCCTCTAAATTACCTTCGCTAAAATCTCCTTCAGTTTTGATGACTAATCTATCAAAAGTAGTGCCATACCATGCCTGAAAGTCAAAAACACCTGCGTTTGTTTGCTCATTATATTCAAGACGATCCCCTAGTAGCGCGTAAAATGAATGCTCATCTGCCAAAGTCAGTCGTTTGTCGCTACTGAGTGCATAAGGACCTTCAGTCAAAGTTGTACCTGCTGCATAAGCATGGGGGTCTCTAGCATCTTTAGGTGCATCTCCACCTTGTGCTTGCATTTTAGAATCACCCATCTCAGTCATCTCATCTTTTGCAGATACAGATACACTTATAAGGGGCAAACCTATTAATAATAGTCTTAACGTATTGGTTAGTATTAATTTTTTCATGATACAACTACCTCTCTAAACATACCTGCATCCATGTGGAATAATAAATGGCAATGCCATGCCCAGCGACCTACGTCATGAGGTGTTGTTAAAAAACTAATTCTTTGCGCTGGTTGTACAGGGATAGTATGGCGACGAACCTGTACATCACCTTTTTCATTCTCCAAATCGCTCCACATACCATGCAGGTGCATGGGATGTGTCATCATTGTATCGTTTTGTAAAATAACTCTTAAACGTTGATTATGCTTCATGTGAACTGGCGTGCTTTTTCCAAATTCCAAGCCATCAAATGACCAGCTATAACGCTCCATGTTTCCAGTTAAATGTAATTCAATTTCAGCCTCTGGCTCTTGCTGGTTTGTAATTCCCTCAAGAGAATGTAAATCTGCAAGTGTTAAAACACGGCGTCCATTTTTACGTAAACCTATACCGGGATCATCAAGGTTTGTTCTAGGCATATCAACACGCATATCAACAGAAGCTCCATACTCTGTTTTTGCATGACGCACTTTAGTGCTAGCAACAGCTAATGGGTTTTTAGTCATTCCATGTTTACTATGATCCATTGCCATCGCTCCATGACCCATTGCACTATGATCCATTTTATTAGAATTCATGCCCGACATGTCTGCCATACCTGCCATCGCGGAATGCTCACCACCTTGGGCCATATTCCCCATCATATCTGTCATCGTTAACCATTCAACGGGATCTAGAGCAGGTACTGGTGCATCAATATTAGGTGCCATTGATAAAGTACCTTTAGCATAACCTGAGCGATCCATGCTTTGTGCAAAAATCGTATATGCATCATTTTTTGGCTCGACAAGTACATCATAAGTTTCACCGGGACCAAATCTAAATTCATCTACTGTC
>NZ_PNCN01000062.1:0-114016 GCF_005886135.1 Pseudoalteromonas sp. S4741
TATTCATTACGATGAGTTACTGACAACACTTAGATTGTTTATCTTACCCGATAGGTTACCAGATAGGCATTATCCAAGGGTGATAAGAAAGAAGCCGAATAAGTACCCCTATAAAAGAAAATGCCAGTCAGTTCTTAACTGACTGGCATTAAGCTAGTTGCTGGTTTTTTAATTTATAAATGAATATGAAGAGTTAGCGCATTGCCATCATCATTTTAGCTGGCTGCTCTAGGTATTCTTTCCATAAATTATTAAAGCGCGCGATAGTGCCGCCATCAATTACGCGGTGATCCCCTGACCAACTTACTTGCATAATTGCACGCGATACCACTTGCCCTTGCTCGTCAAAGCGCGGAAGGTGCTGTAATTTACCTAAGGCAACAATCGCCACTTCTGGCTTATTAATAATTGGCGTAGCTATAGTGCCACCAATCGCACCAATATTGGAAATACTAATAGTACCGCCTTTTAAATCATCTTGTGCTACGCGGCCTTCTCGAGCTGAGTCAGTTAATTGCGTTAAATTATTAGCTACCTCTACAATACTTTTAGTTTGGCAGGCTTTAATATTTGGTACTAATAAGCCCACTTTAGAATCCACTGCAACCCCAATATTGTGATCATCGTAGTAGGTAATTTCACTGCAATCATCGTTTACTTTTGAGTTAAGTACCGGGAATTCAGTCATTGCCAAGGATAACGCCTTAATAAAAAACGGCATCATCGTAAGTTTAACGCCCTGTGCTTTATATTGCTCTTT
This sequence comes from Pseudoalteromonas sp. S4741, assembly GCF_005886135.1. NCBI lineage: Bacteria > Pseudomonadati > Pseudomonadota > Gammaproteobacteria > Alteromonadales > Pseudoalteromonadaceae > Pseudoalteromonas > Pseudoalteromonas sp. S4741. The sequence continues at coordinate 761 of NZ_PNCN01000062.1, forward strand.
AAGATCAGTTCGAAGTGCAATTAAAGCAGTTAAGTCAATTTCATCACTGTAGGTAAAATGTGGAATAGTAGAAACCGACGCCACCATTTGTTTTGCCATGGCCGCTTTAATCCCTTTAATTGCTTCTGTTCGCGTTCCACCCGAACTAGTTGCGTGTCCAGTACTACGAGTGCTTTTACTCTGAGTCGTTTGTGGCTTGTTAAGCTCAGAGGTATCCATGCCCGATGGCACTTCATTTTTTATAAACGCTTCAATATCTTCTTTATAAATACGGCCATTTTTACCACTACCTGGTACGCAGGTTAAATCAACGTCAAGCTCACGCGCTTTACGCCTAACCGCCGGTGATGCAACCGCTTTTTCGTTAACTATAGCAGTTTGCGTTTGCTTAGCGGGTGAGTCTGACGTTGCGTTACTTTGTGCTTTTACAACAGCTTGGTTAACATCAACATCTTCTTTTGCTGCTTGCCCTGCAATCGTCATTTGAAATAGTGGGCTATGCACCTTTGCAATTTCACCTTTTTGATAATACAGCTTTTGCACTGTACCTGTGTATTTAGCCGGTATTTGTACTAGCGCTTTATCGGTCATTACATCACAAACGGCTTGATCTTCTTCTATTTCATCACCCTCTGCCACTAACCATTCAACAATTTCACACTCAACAATACCCTCACCAATGTCGGGTAAAATAAAGTCTTCTAAGTGTTCACGAGCACTTGTTGGTGAAGAAGATGTTTCAGCCTCTTCACTGGGTGCTTCTCCAGCCACATCCATTGCAAATAACGGCGCATGTACTTTAGCTATATCGCCTTTTTTACAATGCAGCTTAGTGATCACCCCATCGTGTACCGCTGGAATTTGCACTAAGGCTTTATCTGTCATCACATCACAAATAGGCTGATCTTCTTTTACAGTGTCGCCCTCTTGTACCAGCCATTCGACTACTTCGCATTCAACTATGCCTTCACCAATGTCGGGTAATATAAAATCTTTAGCCATGGAAACCCCTAAAAGTTCACTGATTGTTTAATTGCGGCCATTACTTTTAATGCATCTGGAACATATTCTTTTTCGAGCGCCAGCGGGTATGGCGTATCTAGACCACACACACGTAAAATAGGCGACTCTAAATGCAGAAAACACTCTTGAGCGATGGTTGCGGCTATTTCTGCGCCAAAGCCGTTGGTAATAGGTGCTTCATGACTAACAATAAGTCGGCCTGTTTTAGTGACTGATTTAGCAATCGTTTCAACATCCCACGGTAAAATACTGCGAAGGTCAATTACTTCACAGCTAATGCCCTGTTCACTGGCTTGTTTTGCCGCTGCTTCTATAATTTCCATTTGTGCACCCCACGCTAATAAAGTAACGTCAGTACCCTCTTGAACCACTTCAGCTTTACCAAGTTCAATGCTGTAATCTTCTTCAGGCACTTCACCAGTTGAAGCGCGGTATAAACGTTTGGGCTCAAAAAATAGCACCGGGTTGTCGTCTTTAATACACGCACGCAGTAAGCCTTTAGCTTGGTACGGGTTACGCGGCACGACAATTTTTAACCCTGGCGTGTGAGCAAAGTACGCTTCTGGCGATTGCGAGTGATACAAACCACCAGCAATACCGCCACCGTAAGGTGTACGAATCGTTAGATTACCCACATTAAACTCATTACCACTACGATAACGAAACTTAGCCGATTCATTCACTATTTGGTCAAACGCAGGAAAGATGTAATCAGCAAATTGAATCTCTGCCAATGCAGGTGCACCAAAGGCAGCCAAACCATTAGCAAAGCCTAAAATACCTTGCTCTGTGAGCGGAGTATTGAATACGCGATGCTTACCGTACTTTTCTTGTAACCCTGATGTTGCTCTAAAAACACCGCCAAAATAACCCACGTCTTCACCAAAAATACACGCTTGAGGATGTTCATTCATGGTGATATCTAAAGCAGAATTAATTGCATGTAGCATGTTCATTTTAGCCATTACTTAATTCTCCCTGCTGTTGTGGGGTAGGCGTCTGGATGTGCTTTTATATGCGTTTTAAGTTCATCATATTGACGTTGTAAAGATGGAATTGGCGTATCGTAAACATCTGAAATTAGCTCTTCTAACGCCGGCTTATCAATTACTTCAGCGCGTTTTAGTGCCGCTAAAATATCATCACGAATTGTTTCTTTCGCTTTGATATCTTCTGCGTCATCTAACCAATTTTGTTTTACTAACCATTTTCTAAAGCGCTCAATTGGGCATGTTTTATAGTTTACTTCTTCATCTTTTGAACGGTAACCGCTTGGATCATCTGATGTTGAATGCGCACCTAAACGATACGCTATCGATTCAATTAATACCGGTTCACCTTGTGTTGCAGCAATTTCGCGGGCTTTTTTAGTAGCCGCGTAAACGGCGAGCGCATCACTGCCATCAACACGAATAGTTTTAATACCATAACCCACACCACGCGATGCAATCCCATCGCCTTTAAATTGCTCATCGGCTGGGGTTGAAATAGCATAACCATTGTTACGTGCAAAAAAGATAACCGGTGCTTTATGTACTGCAGCCATATTTAAGCCTGCATGAAAATCACCTTCTGAAGCAGCCCCTTCACCAAAATAACAAATAGTAACGTTATCAATAGTACTTGCTAGTTCACCTGTTTTAGCATCAATGTGTTTTACTTTTTGACCATATGCGTAACCCGTAGCCTGTGGAATTTGTGTTCCCAAAGGTGATGAAATGGTCATGTAGTTAAGTGCATTAGAGCCATAATGGATCGGCATTTGACGGCCTTTACCTAAATCTAATTCATTAGAAAACATTTGGTTCATAAATTGATCAAGGGTAAAACCACGATAGTGTAAGGCTGCTTGTTCACGATATTGCGCCATGATCATGTCATCTTGTTCAAGGGCTGCAGCAGAGGCTGTTACCGCCGCTTCTTCTCCTAAACACTGCATGTAAAAGCTAACACGCCCTTGGCGTTGAGCACCCTGCATACGTTCATCCAATAAACGAATAAAACGCATGGTTTCGTATAATTTAATAGCGGTCTGTTTAGAAATATCAGGTGCAGGAGCACTAGGATGAATGTCGCCGTCCTCAGTTAAAATACTCAGGGTTGGAATATTAAGTGCGTGGCCGTCAATAAACTCAAGCTCATGATTAATATTCAGCGATACGTTATTGGGATTACTCATAACCTACCTTCTTTTGTTGTCGGTATCACAGCGCCCCTTTGGATTATTATTATGGGTGATAGTTGCTGAATAAACTTTGCAACATCTGCACTGTATTTAATTAAAGCTGCCAACACTTTACGTTAACGTAAAGTGTTATTCAACAAAACTGTGACCAAACAAAAGTAAATAATGAGCAAAAAACTGGCAAGTTAACTATACATATAATTAACCACTTATTAATCAATTGGTTAAATTTTCACAACAAGTGGTCTGATGTGTTGATTTAGCTAAAGCGGCTATCCACTTGCATAGGGACTACTGTAAGTAATGCACGTTGCCCAATGGCAACCTGTGCGTTAGGAAAAATAATTGCTTCCCCTTCTACGTCGGCATATATGGCATTGTCGCCATCGGTGGCTAAAAGCTCACCCTTTGCAAACCCTGTAAAATTCTCGGCATCGTTAGAAAACGGAAAACTAAAGTTTTGCGCTGTGCGGTTAATAGTACGATGAACAGAAAACAACTCAAAGTCGCTTGCATTAAATTCTGGGTATTTTACTTCTTTTTGGCTAATTAATGCAGTTAGAGTTTGTTTTGTTTTTGCAAAACGTGACATGTCGTTTTCACCAAAGGGTTTCACTTGCCCAAGCTCTACAGTAAATGAGTCAGCCCCATGCACAAACGACGAATAGTAGCTAAACGTGGTGGCTGGAGACTTCATCATCAATACTGTATTTACACCACAGCTTAATAAGAACTGCAGTTGCGACTTTTTCCAAGGCTTGCCATGTAAGAATGGGTAAACAGCAAATTTTTCGTTTTTAGAACCGCGAATAGCGGTATGTAAATCATAATGACAGCGATACGTACCCTGCTCTGAACGGGCGTAAAAATCGCTAACATATTGCTCAAGTTTATCAGCGCGAACGCGTTCGTCGTTCATCGCTATACCATCAACAGTGTGGTGGCCGTTAAACAAGCGGTTTAAGTTCTCTTCTACAAATCGTTTACCAATATTAATTGACTTAGGATTACCAAAAATAAATAAAACACGTTGTTGTAATTCAAGTTGCCCACTAATAATGTGTTTAATGAGTTCATCGCAAATTTCAATGGGGGCTGTCTCATTGCCATGAATGGCACTGGATAGCACCACATCTTTTGAGGTAACACAATCAGGCTCAAACTCAATCACACCGGTGTCATGCACGGTTACTTTAGTCTGGTTGTTAAGCGTAAACTGACCTGCCTCTAAATGCCATTCATGGTTTCGCGAAAGCGTTAAAAAATCACCATCTTGTTTTAATTGATTAATATATTCTGCAGTGGCTGACATACCGATAAAAGCCCTTTTTTTGTAAATTATAGATACAAAAACGGCTGATAAAATCAGCCGTTTTTAGTTGTAATTGCATATTAGCTAATCACTGAATCAACCAGTTTTTTAGCTTCTTTTTCTAATAAGGCTAAGTGCTCTTCGCCTTTAAATGATTCTAAGTAAATTTTATAAATATCTTCCGTACCTGACGGACGCGCCGCAAACCAGCCGCTTTCAGTTACCACTTTTAGCCCACCAATAGCTGCATTATTACCTGGCGCATGAGTTAGCTTTTGTAAAATAGGCTCACCCGCTAAGGTATCTGCTTTTACGTCATCAGCACTGAGTGCTTTTAATCGCGACTTTTGCTCAGGCGTTGCTGGCGCATCTAGGCGTTTATAAAGTGGCGCACCAAACTCTTGCTCTAGTTCTTTATACAGCGCAGACGGGGTTTTACCCGTAACTGCAAGAATTTCAGCAGCAAGTAGCCCCATAATAAAGCCATCTTTATCTGTACACCAAACCGTGCCATCAAAACGTAAGAAAGCCGCACCTGCGCTTTCTTCACCACCAAAGGCCAATTTGCCTTTGTTTAAACCCTCAACAAACCATTTAAAGCCAACGGGTACTTCTTTTACTTTACGCTTGTTGCGCTCAGTTACCTTGTCAATCATTGAGCTAGAAACAAGGGTTTTACCGATTTCAACACTGGCATCCCAATCACGATGCGTTAGTAAATAGTCAATCGCTACGGCTAAAAAGTGATTAGGATTCATTAACCCATCTGGTGTTACTATGCCGTGACGGTCATAATCAGGATCATTACCAATCGATAAATCAAAATCATCTTTAAGGGCAATTAAATTAGCCATTGAATAAGGTGATGAGCAATCCATACGAATTTTGCCATCTTTATCAAGCGGCATAAATGCAAAACGTGGATCAACACTGTCATTAACGACCGTTAAATCTAAATTATATTTTTGCGCAATCACTGGCCAAAAGTTAATGCCTGAGCCACCTAATGGATCAATACCAATCTTGATGCCTGCATCGCTAATCGCTTTTAAATTAATAATGTTTTTTAAATCATCAATATAAGGCGTCATTAAATCTTCGTAGCGAATAAAACCAGAACGTGAAGCTTTAGCAAAAGGAAACAGTTCTACTTCAACTAAGTCTTCTAATAATAATTGATTGGCTCTGTCTTCAATCCATTTTGTAACGTCTGTATCTGCAGGACCGCCATTGGGCGGGTTATATTTAAAACCGCCATCTTCTGGTGGATTATGAGATGGAGTCACTACAATGCCATCGGCAAGCTCGTTAGGATGATTTTTATTATAACTAACAATAGCATGGCTAATAACTGGCGTTGGAGTAAAGTCACCATTTTCTTGGGTGATCACTTGCACTTCATTAGCAACCAACACTTCAATTGCTGAGTTAAAGGCCGCCTCGCTCAGTGCGTGGGTATCTTTACCTAAAAATAACGGACCAAATATATCGTTCTGTTTTCTGTAATCACAAATAGCTTGGGTGATTGATAATATGTGCGATTCGTTAAATTTTACATCGTAGGCACAGCCTCGATGCCCTGAGGTGCCAAAAGCAACACAATGCTCGGGGTTTTGCTCTAAGTCAGGCTCATTTAAATAATACGCAGACACTAACTTTGGTACATTCACTAAAGCCGATTGTGGTGCAGTTTTACCTGCGCCGGAATGAATTGCCATGGTCTTTCCTTAAAGATAATCACGAATTTTTTCAGCTTGCTCGTTGCTATAGCCTAAACTAAGTGCAACTTCATGCAGCATCATTTTTTTACGCGTGGTATTAGAATTGGTCATCACCCAATATTCACTGTCAGTGATATTTTTTGGGTTCATACTACTACCGCTATTCACTAAGTCTTCTTTACTGGTCGCGAAGTAAACACGATCTCGACCTTTAATATCTAGCACCACAGAGAAGTCTGTTTTATGCGTTCGATAAAATGCACTTAAAATAAATAAGAAACGACCTACAACGCCTTTTTGCATTGCCAGCTCTTCTTTATTTAAAATATTAAATACGTTTGCATTTTTTTTATTTACCGGCGGTTTTGCTACTTGGGTTGGCTGTTCAACGTCTGCTATAGGTTGTTCTAGTGATGAATTAGACACACTAACGGTTTCATTTTTATGATCAGTGTCTAATTTAGTGGTGTTAATTTTTTCGCCGTTGAGATTTAATAAACGACGTAAAATAGTGGATGCACTCTCACCAATACTCTGTGTATTGCTTGCAATGTACTGATATAACTCGTCGTCTATGTCGATTTGTTTCATGTTCTTCCTGTCATTACGGGTCACATTTTTCTTTCTAGCTGATTATACCCAATCCAGTTAGAAATGCGAGTTACAACCCACGCGACTCTAAACATAGTAGTAATTAATAATGACCAAATAATCAGGAAGCTAGGTATTTTTGAGTCCAACATACAAATAATATCTGTATTTTTTGCTTTTTAGGGTAATGCTCGGCAAACTATGCGCAAAATTGAAGGAGACGTCTATGCAATTAAATTACAAACAAATTGGTCAAGGTCCAAATGTTATTTTGATCCATGGACTGTTTGGCTCTTTAGAAAACCTTAATGTGATTGCAAAGCCATTAAGCGAGCATTTTTGCGTAACCAATGTTGATTTACGTAATCATGGCCTTTCGCCCCACAGCGATGAAATGGATTATACTGCAATGGCCAATGACATTGTGGAATTAATGGCGAAATTAAAAATACAAAAAGCCCACCTTGTAGGGCATTCCATGGGCGGCAAAGTGGCGATGCAAATAGCACTGAGCCATACTGATTTAGTCGATAAACTAGTGGTTCTTGATATTGCGCCTGTGAGCTACCCTGCGCGCCATACTCAAATACTTGAGGCTTTAAATGCAGTAAAAAATGCAGATATTAATGATAGAAAGCAAGCTGATTTAATAATGCAACCGTATATAGAGGAGTTAGGTGTACGTCAGTTTTTATTAAAAAGTTTATATAAAAATGATGATGGGTACTTTGTTTGGCGCTTTAATTTACCTGTGCTCGATGATAAATATTCAACTATTACCGCAAACATTAATGCAAATAATTCTTGTTTGTGCGAAACTCTGTTTATTAAAGGTAATGACTCTGACTACATTTTAACCGAGCATCGCGAAGCGATTAATGCGCTGTTTAAAAACGTCAGTGCAAAAATCATTCATGGTGCGGGTCATTGGTTACATGCTCAAAAACCACAGGCTGTAAACAAAGCAATCAATGATTTTTTAACTGCAGTTTAATGTTATTTTTATGGCGTGTTTTTGATTTATCACACTAAATAATTAAAGATTTATGTGCTATAGTACGCGCCGTTTAATTTAAAGGTTATACGTCGATGGTCAGTCAGTTTATTAACGAATTTGATACCTTAGGGTTGTATTTTGGCTTAGCAGGTATTTTTATTTTTATCGGCTTGGCAATTAAAGACGTACTGAAAAGCGGCAATGTGCCTAAATTTGGTCGTTATATTGTGTGGCTGGTACTCTTTTTAGGTTGCTCTGGCTTTATTGCCAAAGGACTTATTCAGGTATTTTGGCAAGGTGCGGGTGTAGGTTAAGCATGGCCAAGTCAGAAACAGATAGAACAACGCTTGATTTATTTGAATACGAGAAACGTCCAGGAAGACCTAAAACAAATCCCCTTCCTCGGGATATGCAGTTAAAGGTTAATAAACGTAATCAAATAAAAAGAGATAAGGCACGTGGTTTAAAGCGTGTTGAATTTAAAGTTTCGTCACAGCTGTATCAGGCACTGAGTGATATGGCAGATGCACAAAATATTAGCCGCAGTGCGTTGATCGAAACAATTTTACAAGAAAGATTGGCTATTGATAGATAAAAGGTTTAAATCCATGGCAAGTGTAGGCATTTTTTTCGGAAGTGACACAGGTAACACAGAACACGTAGCAAAAATGATCCAAAAAGAATTGGGTAAAAAGCTCGTTGCTGTGCATGACATTGCAAAAAGCTCTAAAGAAGAGATTGCTGAGTTTGATCTGATATTATTCGGTATTCCAACTTGGTATTATGGTGAAGCGCAATGTGATTGGGATGATTTCTTTCCTGAGCTTGAAGAAGTAAGCTTTGAAGGTAAACTAGTGGCTATTTTTGGCTGTGGCGACCAAGAAGACTATGCAGAATACTTCTTAGATGCTATGGGCATGATCAACGATATCGTAACAGAACGTGGCGCTATTGTTGTAGGCCATTGGCCTACAGACAGTTATGATTTTGAAGCATCAAAAGGCATGGCTGATGACAAGCATTTTGTTGGTTTAGGTATTGATGAAGACCGTCAGCCAGAATTGACTGAGCAGCGTGTTAAACAGTGGTGTGCTCAGGTGTATGATGAAATGTGCTTAAGTGAGTTAGCAGATTAATCCCCCCTTTTTAATGCTAACTGTTTAAAATATTATCAAACAGTTAGCATTTTCCGCGTTAATATTGATATAGATCAATTGTTCTTTGCACTTCCTGCTAAGGCACGTTATCCTAACTGTTATTGTGACGAGTACATCTTGCAAGATGTCTAGTATAACTAAATAAAATTGAGACAGATTTAATGACTGATCATAACTTGGAACTTAAAAAAGCCGGGCTAAAGGTAACTTTACCGCGTATTAAAATTTTAGAGATTCTTCAATCTCCAGATAACCAACACATAAGCGCTGAAGATGTTTACAAGGTTTTATTAGATCTAGGCGAAGAAATTGGTCTTGCGACTGTTTACCGTGTTTTAAATCAATTTGATGATGCAGGAATTGTAAGCCGTCACCACTTTGAAGGCGGTAAGTCAGTATTTGAACTTTCTGGCAGCACTCACCATGACCACTTAGTGTGTTTAAAATGTGGCAAAGTTGTTGAGTTTGAAGATGATTTAATTGAACGTCGTCAACTTGAAATAGCTGAAGAAAACGGTATTAAGCTGACCAATCACTCTCTTTACCTATATGGCGAATGTGAAGATAAAGACGCGTGTAAAGCGTTTGCGCAAAGCAATAGTTAAAAGCCTATTTAGTTTAATAAAAAAAAACCTGCGATTAAGCAGGTTTTTTTATAACTAAAAAATAGAGCAATATTATTTGTGCTCTATTTTAGCCCACGAATCACGTAAGCCTACCGTTTGGTTAAATACCAGGTTTTCTGATTTAGTATCACGTGAGAAATAACCGGTACGCTCAAACTGAAAACCTTGTGCAGGTACAGAATTAGCCAATGAAGGTTCAAGTTTAGCATTAGAAATAACCACTAATGAGTCTGGGTTTAACGTGCTTTCAAAGTCCTCTGCGGCTGCAGGGTTAGGCACACTGAATAAACGGTCATATAAACGTACTTCAGCTGTCACTGACTCAGGCGCAGATACCCAATGAATAACCCCTTTTACTTTACGACCATCGCTTGGATTTTTACCCAATGTTTCAGGATCGTAAGTACAGTAAATAGTGGTAATTTCACCATTGTCGTCTTTTTCAACACGCTCTGCCTTAATCACATAAGCACCACGTAAGCGTACTTCTTTATCAAGCACTAAACGTTTAAATTTATTGTTCGCTTCTTCACGGAAATCTTCACGTTCGATAAAAATTTCACGCGTGAAAGGCACTTCACGGCGACCCATTTCTTCTTTATTTGGGTGATTAGCCACAGAAAGTGTTTCTACTTTATCGGCTTCATAATTCTCAATCACAATTTTCAGTGGATCAAGTACAGCCATTGCACGCGGAGCATTTTCGTTTAAGTCATCACGGATACACGCTTCAAGCATGCCCATTTCAACCATATTTTCCTGCTTAGTAATACCGATACGCTGACAGAATTCACGCACAGATGCCGGTGTATAACCACGACGACGCAGACCCGCAATGGTTGGCATACGCGGATCATCCCACCCTTCTACGTGCTTATTAACTACTAAGTCATTAAGCTTACGCTTTGACATAATTGTGTATTCAAGGTTTAAACGTGAAAACTCAATTTGTTGCGGGTGACATTCAAGGCTGATGTTATCCAATACCCAGTCATATAAACGACGGTTATCTTGGAACTCTAGCGTACATAATGAATGAGTAATGCCTTCAAGTGCATCAGAAATACAATGCGTGAAGTCGTACATTGGGTAAATGCACCACTTATCCGCTGTTTGATGATGATTAGCAAAACGTATACGGTATATAATTGGATCGCGCAGCACCATAAATGAGCTGGCCATATCTATTTTAGCGCGAAGGACACATTCACCTTCTTTAAATTCACCGTTACGCATTTTTTCAAATAATGCGAGGTTTTCTTCAGGTGATGTTTCGCGGTATGGGCTGTTTTTACCAGGCTCTTTTAATGTACCACGGTATTCGCGAGCTTGATCAGCAGTTAAGAAACAAACATACGCTAAGCCTTTATTAATAAGCTCTACCGCATAACCATAAAGTAGATCAAAATAGTTTGACGAATACTTAATCTCACCATCCCAATTAAACCCTAACCACTGTACGTCTTCTTTAATTGAATTAACGTAGTTAATATCTTCTTTTTCTGGATTTGTATCGTCAAAACGAAGGTTACATAAACCGTTATAGTCTTTGGCGATACCAAAATTTAGGCAAATTGATTTTGCATGGCCAATATGTAAAAAGCCATTAGGTTCAGGTGGAAAACGGGTATGCGTTGTGGCATGTTTTCCACTTGCTAAATCTTCATCAATTCGGGTTCTAATAAAGTTATTTGGGCGATTCTCGATTTCCGCCATAGGATTATAAACCTCTGTATATTGCGTGATAACAAAACTACTGCATTATTACAAAAACCAACCTTAACATACAGTAATAGATGCGGGTTTATGCAGTTATTACCAAAGTTTGTTAGATAAGGGATAGTTTATGAGCAAAATTTGTTTTAGCGCAATATTAAAGTCATTAAAGCGATTTATAGTAAACGAATAACCCCAACTTAAAGGAACGAAGATGGCCTCATTAAATCAACACCGCATATATATTCCAAGTAATGCACGTGCAAATCATTACTTATTAGCCGAAATTACACCTAATGAAGATTTTTATAAAAACTTCAGTAATATTAATGCTTGCTATGAACGAATTGCGCGTCAGTTATTTGCATTATGTGATGAATATGAACTGCATAATGTCCATTTACTTGCAAATGATAAACTCCCCGTGGTGAGATTTCATGATGAGTCTTACCAACTTGAAACCGATAAGCAAATGTTGTTTTTTTATAACCCTCGTTACCATGAAGCGCATAAACTACATCACACACAAAATCAGCAAAGTAAAAAAATACGCCTATTGTTTTTAGCTACTGGTGAAGATATACGTGCCCACTCTGCGCAATTTCATACCAATGTACAAAAAGTATTGAGTCATTTACAAGATCAGTTATTTTTAGACCAGCCAAGCTTTAAGCTGCGCGATCATCAACATTTAACCTATGATTTATTCGCTAAAGAAAAAGCTAATAAAGAAAGCTATGGATATAAACTAAGAAGTTTATACCCTCGTTATCAATCCAGACAATGCGCGATACCTAGTAGCCATGCTGAAATGACTTATGTCACCTTCTCTATTCCCGTGTCACGTAATATTAAAACGCAGTTTCAGAGTGAAATTAACAGCCAGACTTACCAGCCATTCTACTCTCACTTTTCAAAACTATTTACCCAGTTATGTGAAGATAATAAACTCACGCACGCTGCGATGGTTGCTAATGGCGCAATGCCAATAATTCGCAACAGCCAAGTAGATCGGAATGAGGGAAATGTGGAACTACAAAAAATTAGTTTTGATATAGAAGATTCAGCGCCACAAATGAAAGTATTTTTTGATGAAAATAAACTAGTAGAGACGCTGCATTTTGTCATTGTGGCAGCTGAGCATAATAAACATGAAATTGGCTATGGTCGCTTTATGAACCAAGTAGAAAAAACTATTCATGGCTTATGTGATGAGCTAGCAATTAATAAACAACGCCAAGATTTAGCTGTACGCTTTTTTCAGCATATCAGTTACCCGTTTTAAAATTAAGGGCTTTATACTCTTGCTATAAATAACAAAAAGGCTCGCAATTGCGAGCCTTTTTTAAAGAATAACCGCTGATTACCAGCCTGTTTTTTCTTTAAGTGCTTTACCGATATCAGCAAGTGAACGTACAGTTTTTACGCCCGCAGCTTCTAATGCAGCAAATTTCTCATCAGCAGTACCTTTGCCGCCTGCGATGATTGCGCCAGCGTGACCCATACGCTTACCTTCTGGTGCAGTAACACCAGCAATGTAAGAAACAACAGGTTTAGTTACGTTAGCTTTGATGTACTGTGCAGCTTCTTCTTCTGCAGTACCACCAATTTCACCAATCATTACGATTGCTTCAGTTTGGTCGTCTTTTTCGAACATTTCTAAAACGTCGATAAAGTTAGTACCTGGGATTGGGTCGCCACCAATACCAACACACGTAGACTGACCAAAACCAGCATCTGTAGTTTGCTTAACCGCTTCGTACGTTAAAGTACCAGAGCGAGAAACAATACCTACTTTACCAGGCTTGTGGATGTGACCAGGCATGATACCAATCTTAGTCTCACCAGGAGTGATAACACCTGGACAGTTAGGACCGATCATACGTGTACCTGTTTGATCTAGTTTAACTTTAACGTCAACCATATCAAGTGTAGGAATACCCTCAGTGATACAAACAATTAGCTCGATGCCAGCATCGATTGCTTCTAAGATTGCATCTTTACAAAAAGGTGCTGGTACGTAGATAACTGATGCAGTTGCGCCAGTTGCTTCTACAGCGTCACGTACTGTGTTAAATACTGGAAGACCAAGGTGCGTTTGACCTCCTTTACCTGGGCTTACACCACCAACCATTTGTGTACCGTACTCAAGCGCTTGCTCTGAGTGGAAAGTACCTTGACCACCAGTGAAACCTTGACAGATAACTTTTGTATCTTTATTGATTAATACAGACATTATTTGCCCTCCGCAGCAGCAACAACTTTTTCAGCCGCGTCTGTTAATGATTCAGCAGCGATGATGTTTAGATCAGACTTAGCAAGTACTTCACGACCTAGTTCAGCATTAGTACCTTCTAAACGTACAACTACTGGTACTGTTACACCTACTTCTTTAACTGCGCCAATGATGCCTTCTGCAATCATGTCACAACGAACGATACCGCCGAAGATGTTAACTAAAACAGCTTTAACGTTGTCATCTGAAAGGATAATTTTGAATGCTTCAGATACACGTTCTTTCGTTGCACCGCCACCAACATCTAAGAAGTTAGCTGGCTTGCCACCGTGTAGGTTTACGATGTCCATAGTACCCATTGCTAGGCCTGCACCATTAACCATACAACCTACGTTACCATCAAGGGCTACGTAGTTAAGCTCGAAGCTTGCTGCGTGAGCTTCACGCGCATCTTCTTGAGATGGATCGTGCATTTCACGGATTTTAGGTTGACGGTAAAGTGCATTACCATCGATACCGATTTTACCATCTAGACAATGAAGGTTACCTTCATCTGTGATTACTAGCGGGTTGATTTCAAGTAATGCAAAATCGAAATCGTTGAACATATTACCAAGACCCATGAAGATCTTAACAAACTGTTTCATTTGCGTTGGGTTAAGACCCAATTTAAAACCAAGCTCACGTGCTTGGTAAGCTTGAGGACCTACTAATGGATCGATCTCAGCTTTGTGGATAAGTTCTGGTGTTTCTTCAGCAACAGTTTCAATTTCAACGCCGCCTTCAGTAGACGCCATGAACACAACTTTACGAGAAGCACGGTCAACAACAGCACCTAGGTACAGTTCGTTAGCGATGTCAGTACAGCTTTCTACTAAAATTTTAGCAACTGGCTGGCCTTTCTCATCTGTTTGGTAAGTAACTAGGTTTTTACCTAACCAGTTAGCTGCAAACGCTTTAACTTCGTCGATAGTTTTAACTAGCTTTACACCGCCAGCTTTACCACGTCCACCTGCGTGAACCTGAGTTTTAACAACCCACATATCGCCGCCAATCTTTTCAGCAGCTGCTGCAGCTTCTTCAGGTGTATCGCAAGCGAAACCTTGAGAAACTGGTAAACCATATTCGGCAAAAAGTTGTTTTGCCTGATACTCATGCAAATTCATGATGCTTTATCCAATTTTTTATATTAAAAGAGTTGAATATTTATGCAAATAAACAACTATCCCAAATTGCATGCCTAGTATAGATCTCATGGCGCTACATGAAAACCCCAGTATGACCATAGGCACAAAAAAAAAGCTGTGATTTTAACTCACAGCTTATATTTCATACTACTTAATTAAACATCCAGCAGTAAACGTGTTGGATCTTCAAGTAACTCTTTAATTGTTACTAAGAAACCAACTGATTCTTTACCATCGATTTGGCGGTGATCGTACGATAACGCTAAGTACATCATAGGTAAGATTTCAACTTTACCGTTTACAGCCATTGGACGATCTTGGATTTTGTGCATACCCAAAATTGAAGACTGCGGTAAGTTAATAATTGGAGTAGATAGTAACGAACCGAATACACCACCGTTAGTAATAGTGAAGTTACCGCCGGTCATATCGTCAAGCGTTAGCTTACCATCACGGCCTTTAAGCGCTAACTCACGAATCCCCTTTTCGATTTCTGCAACAGATAGCTTGTCACAGTCTTTAAGTACAGGTGTTACTAAGCCACGAGGTGTAGAAACAGCAATGCTGATGTCAAAATAGTTGTGGTAAACAATATCATCGCCATCAATTGATGCATTTACATCTGGGAAACGCTTTAACGCTTCAGTCACTGCTTTCACGTAGAAAGACATGAAACCTAAACGGATACCGTGGCGCTTTTCAAATACTTCTTGGTACTGCTTACGAAGATCCATGATTGGCTTCATGTTAACTTCGTTAAATGTAGTTAACATTGCAGTAGAGTTTTTCGCTTCAAGAAGGCGATTCGCAATGGTTTTACGTAAACGTGTCATAGGCACACGTTTTTGCGTACGGTCACCCATAGGTGCTGCTGGCGCTTCTTCAGCTTTTGCTGCTGGCGCAGGTGATTTTAAGAATTGATCAACATCTTCTTTAGTCACACGACCATTTTTGCCTGAACCTTTGATTTTTGATGCATCAAGGCCTTTCTCAGCAATTAAACGACGAACAGATGGCGTTAACACATCTGAACTGTCGCTTGAGCTTTCTTCTTTGGCAGCTTTAGCATCTGCTTTAACGTCAGATTTAGCGGGTGCAGCGCCTGCTTTTACTTTACCAATTACTTGCTCACCAAGAACAGTGTCGCCTTCGTCATGAATGATTTCACCCATAACGCCGTCTTCTTGGGCAACCACTTCAAGTACAACTTTATCTGTTTCGATATCTACCAAGTTTTGATCGCGTGTTACCGCGTCACCTGGTTGAACATGCCAAGTAGCAATTGTTGCATCTGCAACTGATTCTGGAAGTACAGGTACTTTAATATCCACTTCTTTACCTTCTGATGCTGGTGCTGATTGCGCCGCCGGCGCGTCTTCTGATTTTTCTGATGCTGAGCTATCTTCTTTTGGCTCTTTATTAGGTGATGCTTCTTGCGCATCACCAATTAAACCGATCACTTGGTCACCAAGTACCGTAGCACCTTCTTCTTGTGAAATTTCAGTGATCACACCGTCATTTTGTGCAACCACTTCTAAAACCACTTTGTCTGTTTCAATATCTACTAAGTTTTGGTCACGGCTTACTTTGTCGCCAACACTTACATGCCATGTAGCAACGGAAGCATCTGCAACCGACTCAGGAAGAACAGGAACTTTAATTTCTGTGCTCATTGCTTATCCTTTCTTTTCTATAGTAAGCGCGTCGGCAACGAGCGCTTGTTGTTCTTTAGTATGTACTGACATATATCCACATGCAGGAGATGCTGACGCCTTACGACCTGCATATTTCAATTTTGCACCTTGAGGTATTGCATCAACAAAGTGATGTTGTGAGCAGTACCAAGCGCCTTGGTTTTGCGGCTCTTCCTGACACCACACAAAATCAGTAACGTGCTGGTAACGTTCAATAATTGCTTTCATTTCGTCATGTGGGAACGGATAAAGCTGTTCAACACGAACAATTGCAATATTGTCTTGCTCAAGTTTACGACGCTCTTGTAATAGTTCGTAATAAACTTTGCCGCTACAAAATACAACACGTTCTACTTTCTTAGCATCAATCTCATCAATTTCATCAATGATATTGTGGAACACACCTTGAGATAACTCTTCAAGTGTCGATGTTGCTAATGGATGACGTAATAACGATTTCGGTGTCATTACAATCAGTGGACGACGCAGTGGTCTAACTGATTGACGACGTAACATTGCGTACACTTGCGCCGGTGTTGATGGCACACATACTTGCATATTGTGATCAGCACAAAGCTGTAAAAAGCGTTCTAGACGAGCCGAGCTGTGCTCTGGACCCTGACCTTCATAGCCATGAGGTAACAAGCAGGTTAAGCCACATAAGCGACCCCACTTTTGCTCACCTGAACTTAAGAACTGGTCAAATACCACCTGTGCACCATTAGCGAAATCACCAAATTGTGCTTCCCACAATACTAATGAAGTCGGCTCTGCAGTTGCATAACCATATTCAAATGCTAATACCGCTTCTTCAGACAGTACCGAATCAAAAACTTCAAACGTACCTTGGTCTTCACTAAGGTTCTGTAATGGTAAATACGTTGCACCATCTTTTTGACTATGAACAACCGCATGACGGTGGAAAAAGGTACCACGGCCTGAATCTTGTCCAGTTAGACGAATATCAGTGCCTTCAGCTGCAATAGTTGCATACGCTAAAGTTTCTGCCATACCCCAATCAAGTGGTTTTTCGCCAGCAGCCATTGCTTTACGATCATCGTATATTTTTTTAACACGAGATTGTGCTTTGTACTCTTCTGGGTAACTTGCAACTATGTTACCAAGCTCTTTAAGCTTTTCTACCGAAACGCTAGCATCGTAATCAACACTCCATTCATGGCCTACATACTTAGCCCAATCTGAAGAGTGTGATGTTTCTGGCTGTATTTCTTCAACAACACAGTTGCCATCGTCTAAACCATTACGGTAATCGTCTGCAAGCGCTTTCACTTCATCTTCTGTGAAAGAACCTTCAGAAATCAGCTGATCCGCGTAGATTAAGCGAGGTACTGGGTGTTTTTTAATTTTTTGGTACATAATTGGCTGTGTAGCGTTAGGCTCATCAGCTTCGTTATGACCATGGCGACGGTAACAAACAAGGTCAATCACAACGTCACGTTTAAACTGATTTCTAAAATCAAGCGCGAGTTGCGTTACAAAAGCAACCGCTTCAGGATCGTCAGAGTTTACGTGGAAAATTGGTGATTGAACCATTTTCGCGATATCAGTACAGTAATCAGTTGAGCGTACGTCGTCTTTTTTGCTTGTTGTAAAACCAACTTGGTTATTAACAACAATACGGATACTACCGCCACAACTAAATGCATTAGTTTGCGATAAGTTAAACGTTTCTTGAACAACACCCTGACCTGCAATTGCTGAGTCGCCGTGGATAGTGATTGGAAGTGCTTTGCTACCTGTTTTGTCATTAAGACGATCAAGACGTGCACGCACAGAGCCCATAACCACCGGGTTTACGATTTCTAAATGCGACGGGTTAAACGCAAGTGCCATGTGCACGTTGCCACCTTTAGTCGCAAAATCTGATGAATAACCCATGTGGTATTTAACATCACCTGAGCCTAACGTTTCTTTGTGCTTGCCAGCAAACTCATCAAAAAGTTCTGATGGATTTTTGCCTAGCACATTAACAAGAACATTTAAGCGACCGCGGTGAGCCATACCAATAACGGCTTCTTTCTGGCCACTTTCACCGGCACGGTGAATAAGCTCTTTTAACATAGGCACTAACGCATCGCCACCTTCAAGTGAGAAACGCTTAGCACCCGGGAACTTAGCCCCTAAATATTTTTCAAGACCGTCAGCCGCTGTTAATCCCTTGAGGATTCGTAGCTTTTCATTTTTATCAAATTTTGGCCTAGACTGAACAGACTCTAAACGCTGTTGTAACCAACGCTTTTCTTCTGTTGATGTGATGTGCATATACTCGGCGCCAATAGAACCACAATAAGTGGTTTTTAGTGCTTGGTATAACTCACCTAAAGGCATAGTATCGCGGCCAACGGCAAACGATCCTACGTTAAATTCGCGGTCAAAGTCAGCATCCGATAAGTCGTGGTACTCTAGCTCTAAATCTCGTACACGTTCTCGTTGCCAAATACCTAGTGGATCTAGGTTTGCATTTTGGTGTCCCCGAAAACGGAAAGCATTAATAAGTTGCAGTACTTTAACCTGTTTAAGGTCGCCACCACTGCCCTCTGCTACCACTACTTCTCTATGCTTGTTTTTAGCAAGCGCCGCAAATTGTGAACGAACTTCTGAATGTTTTACTTCAACATCCACACCATCTACTTTTGGTAACTGTTCGAACACTTCTCGCCATTCTTCTGGCACCGAAGTCGCATCGTCTAAATACGCTTCATAAAGCTCTTCAACATAAGCAACGTTACCGCCGTTTAAATGTGAAGATTCTAGCCATGCCTTCATCACACCTTCGTGCATTTATAAGCCCTTTTTTTTAGCGCAGAAATTAATAGTTATATAACAAGATGGCTAATAAATTATTAGCCATCTTTCGTCTACTAGAAATTAAACCGAGCGGTTTAATAACATAGATTTTATTTGTCCAATTGCTTTGGTCGGATTAAGACCCTTAGGACAAACGCTAACACAGTTCATGATACTGTGGCAACGGAACACACTGAATGCATCGTCTAAGTCAGCTAAACGCTCTTCTGTTGCTGTGTCTCGGCTATCAGCTAAGAAACGGTAAGCATGAAGAAGGCCTGCTGGACCTATAAACTTATCTGGATTCCACCAGAAAGAAGGACACGATGTAGAACAACATGCACATAAAATACACTCGTAAAGCCCATCTAATTTATCACGTTCTTCGATAGATTGAAGACGTTCACCTGCAGCAGGCTCATCATTAATTAGATACGGTTTTACTTTTTCGTATTGAGTGTAGAACTGACTCATGTCAATAACAAGGTCACGAACAACAGGAAGTCCAGGTAATGGACGCACTACGATTTTACCTTTGCCATTTTTTTGCAGCGTAGATAAAGGAGTAATACATGCTAAACCGTTCTTACCATTCATGTTTACGCCGTCTGAACCACACACGCCTTCACGGCATGAACGACGAAACGATAGTGTAGGATCTTGCTCTTTTAATAGTAAAAGTGCATCCAATACCATCATGTCTTGGCCTTCCTCAGTTTGCAAAGTGTAATCTTGCATACGAGGTGCATTATCAACATCCGGATTGTAACGATAAACTGAAAATTGTACTTGTGCCATCGTCTCGCTCCTAGTAGGTACGTGCTTTAGGTGGGAAAGCTTCACGTGTTTTAGGCTCGTAGTTTACTTTACGCTTGCTCATTTCATCCGATACCGGATTAAATATTGAGTGACATAACCAGTTTTCGTCATCACGATCTGGGAAGTCAAAGCGAGAGTGTGCGCCACGGCTTTCAGTACGGAAGTTTGCAGCTACTGCAGTTGAGTAAGCTGTTTCCATTAAGTTGTCTAGTTCTAAACATTCAATACGCATGGTGTTAAAATCTGATGATTTGTCATCAAGACGCGCGTGCTGTAAACGTTCACGGATTTCTTTAAGTTCAGTAAGACCTGTAGCCATTGAATCACCTTCACGGAATACCGAAAAGTTAAGCTGCATACATTGTTGTAGGTCTTTCTTGATTTGAACTGGGTCTTCGCCTTGACCAGTTGTTGAGTTTTCCCAACGGTTAAAGCGCGCAAGAGACGCTTCTAGGTCAGACTCTGAAGCCGCTTTAGAAATTTCAACGTCATTTAGGTATTCACCTAAGAAGTTACCTGCTGCACGGCCAAATACAACTAAATCAAGTAATGAGTTACCACCTAAGCGGTTAGCACCATGTACAGATACACAGGCGATCTCACCAACAGCAAATAAACCTTGTACTACTTTTTCGTTGCCAGCAGCATCGATGTTAAGTACTTGACCATTTACGTTTGTTGGAACACCACCCATCATGTAGTGACATGTTGGGATAACTGGAATCGGTTCTTTTGCAGGGTCAACGTGAGCAAATGTTTTAGCAAGATCACA
This sequence comes from Pseudoalteromonas sp. S4741, assembly GCF_005886135.1. Classification (NCBI taxonomy): domain Bacteria; kingdom Pseudomonadati; phylum Pseudomonadota; class Gammaproteobacteria; order Alteromonadales; family Pseudoalteromonadaceae; genus Pseudoalteromonas; species Pseudoalteromonas sp. S4741. The sequence continues at coordinate 21,605 of NZ_PNCN01000062.1, forward strand.
TACACCTGGAAGACGTAAGTTAAGCGTTTCTTCACCTAAGTGGTCAAGTTTCAACTTGAGGTGAGGACCCCAAGGACCATCACAACCACGACCTTCACGAATTTCTGTCATCATTGAACGAGCAACAACGTCACGAGACGCTAAATCTTTAGCATTTGGTGCGTAACGTTCCATGAAGCGTTCGCCATCTTTATTTAAAAGATAACCACCTTCACCACGACAACCTTCAGTTACTAGCGTACCAGCGCCAGCTATACCTGTCGGGTGGAACTGCCACATTTCCATGTCTTGCATAGAAATACCAGCACGTGCAGCCATACCAACACCGTCACCGGTATTAATGTGAGCATTGGTTGTTGATGCGAAAATACGACCTGCACCACCTGTAGCTAACACAACTGCTTTTGATTTGAAGAAGGTGATTTCACCTGTTTCAATTTCAATCGCTGTACAGCCTACTACATCGCCATTATCGTTTTTAACTAAATCAAGTGCATACCATTCTGAGAATACATTGGTTTTGTTTTTAACGTTTTGTTGATAAAGAAGGTGTAATAATGCATGACCCGTACGGTCAGCTGCTGCTGCAGTACGCGCAGCCTGTTCACCACCAAAGTTTTTCGATTGACCACCGAAAGGACGTTGGTAAACACGGCCATTTTCAAAACGCGAAAATGGTAAGCCCATGTTTTCTAATTCAGTAATAGCTTCTGGGCCAGTTTGACACATGTATTCGATAGCGTCTTGGTCACCGATAAAATCGGAACCTTTAACGGTATCATACATATGCCATTCCCAGTTATCTTCATGCGAGTTACCTAACGCGACTGTAATACCGCCTTGAGCAGATACAGTGTGTGAGCGTGTCGGGAAAACTTTAGAGATTAGCGCACATGTTTTGCCAGATTCAGTAATAGCAAGAGCAGCGCGCATACCTGCACCACCGGCACCAATTACTACGGCGTCAAATTCACGAACAGAATATTTCACTTAAACACCCCATAAAACGATTAAACCCACAGCTACGTAAGCAACAGCCATTAGGTTTAGTACAAAGCCTAAAAAAGCACGCAATTTAGCGTTCTTTACATAGTCGGTAAGAACCTGCCAAAGGCCGATACGGGTATGAACCATAATGCAAACTAGGGTGATTAACGTTGCCCCTTTCATTGCTAGGTTTGAGAATAGGCCTGTCCAGGCTTCATATGTGACTTCTGGCATTGCTAAAAAATAGCCAATAATAAAGATTGCATACGCGCTTATTATTAATGCCGTTGTGCGTAAAGATACAAAATCTTGTACGCCATCACGTTTAAGAGTTGCTTGATTTAAGACCATATCCACACCCCTGCCAATACAGCAAACACAACGCCAAGTGCCATCGCAATTTTAGCGCTAGTATTGCCTGATTCAAGTTCTTCCCAATGTCCCATATCCATAATAATGTGACGGATACCACCGATAAGATGATAACCCAATACAGAAAGGGTGGCCCAAGCTATAAATTTGGCAATGAATCCGTTAAACAGACTCTTGACGAATTCAAAACCTTCAGCTGAAGAAAGAGACTCTGACCAAGCCCAAATGACAAACGTTAAAGCAAAAAATAATGCAACACCGGTGACGCGGTGAAAAATTGAAGCTTTAGCCGTTGCCGGCATAGATATAGTTGTTAGATCTAGATTTACAGGTCTTTGCTTTTTCACAGTTACTTGCCCATCTTGCCCACAGTGGGGCTCATCTACTTGTTTTTCTAAAACCCACCAAATGTTTCTGGTGGAACTATCAAAATAAACGTATTGATACTAATAAAGTTCACTTTTTATGAAAATTATTATGTAAAAAAAAGTTTACCCAAATACAAATTGGTTAAAAACCTCCATTAGTATATATAGCCGGAGACTCTTTTACAATTCTTGTTTACTTTGAATCGTTTGCGAATTAGCCAATGGTATAATATTCAATCTATACCGAATATTTATTATACATATGTGCATAATACTTATAAAAATTGACTTTATACCCCTCTTTCACGTTAAAATGTAGGGATGTGCTTAGAATAGATTTTAGAATATAAAAATCAGAATAGTTATCTTAATAGGAGATACATAGATGGCAGATAAGAAAGCCACGGTCCATATTGATGGGCTAGATCCAATCGAACTTCCAATTTATCAAGGTACTGCTGGCCAAGATGTAATTGACGTACGTACACTCGGCTCACATGGTCACTTTACTTATGACCCAGGTTTCATGTCGACTGGTTCTTGTGAATCTACCATCACTTACATCGATGGTGGCAAGGGTGTTTTATTACACCGTGGTTACCCAATCGAACAGTTAGCAGAAAGCTCTAACTACGTTGAGTTATGCTACTTACTATTAAATGGTGAGTTACCAACTAAAGAGCAATACGATGATTTCGCTACAAAAATCACTCGTAGCACTATGCTAGATGAAAAAATCGCAAACTTCTTCCAAGGTTTCCGTTTTGACGCTCACCCTATGGCGATGCTATGTGGTGTGGTTGGTGCTTTATCTTCTTTCTACCATGAAGATCTGGATATCACTGATGCAGTTCAACGTAAAACAAGCGCTATTAAATTAGTTGCTAAGTTACCAACAATTGCAGCAATGGCGTACAAAACAAACATCGGTCAACCATTTGTATACCCACGCAATGACTTAAGCTATGCAGAAAACTTCTTACACATGATGTTCTCTGTGCCTGCTGAAGAATACAAAGTAAACCCTGTCACAGCTAAAGCAATGGATAAAATCTTCATGCTTCATGCGGACCATGAGCAAAACGCATCAACCTCTACAGTACGTTTAGCAGGTTCTTCTGGTGCTAACCCTTATGCATGTATTGCTGCGGGTATTGCATCACTTTGGGGCCCTGCTCACGGCGGTGCTAACGAAGCATGTTTAAACATGTTAGAAGAAATTGGCTCAGTTGATCGCATTGACGAATACGTAGCAAAAGCTAAAGATAAAGCGGACCCGTTCCGTCTTATGGGCTTTGGACACCGTGTTTACAAAAACTTCGATCCTCGTGCAACAGTAATGCGTCAAACATGTCATGAAGTGTTAGCAGAGCTAAACATTCAAGATCCATTGCTTGATATCGCAATGAAACTAGAGCAAATTGCACTTGAAGACCCGTACTTTGTTGAGAAGAAACTTTACCCTAACGTAGATTTCTACTCAGGTATTATCTTAAAAGCAATCGGCATCCCTACCAGCATGTTCACTGTAATCTTTGCAATGGCACGTACTGTAGGTTGGATCTCACACTGGGACGAGATGCTTTCTCAACCTGGCCACAAGATCAGCCGTCCACGTCAGCTTTACACAGGTAAAACACACCGTGATTATAAAGCAACTGACAAGCGTTAAGCATTAAGTTAGTTTAAAAGGCCGCCTCTGCGGCCTTTTTTATTAACTGCTACTTGAGAATTATCTTAAACAGATTACAATTCCTGCCCACTTGATTAACTTTATGAGCCTATGTCTGTGTCCTCGTTTGATCCTAAAACAATCCGTAATGATTTCCCTACCCTAAATCAGACAATTAATGGCTACCCTCTTGTTTATTTAGACTCAGCAGCAACAACACAAAAACCACAATGCGTGATTGACGCTACGTCACAGTTTTACACCTCGCAGAATGCAAATGTTCACCGTGGACGTCATACGCTGAGTGAGCAAGCTACAGCGGCTTATGAGCAAGTACGTCAACGCGTTGCCGATTATTTTCAGGTAACCAGTAACGAAATTGTCTGGACCAAAGGTGCCACTGAAGCGATTAACTTAGTTGCTCATGGCTTAAGAAATACATTAACAGCTGCTGACACTATTTTAATTAGCCCAATCGAACATCACGCTAATATCGTGCCGTGGCAAGAACTGGCAGCGCAAACCGGGGCAACATTAAAAACTTTACCACTTAACGCAGATGCTACGTTTGATATAGCACAGTGTTGTGAAGTGATTAAGCGCACCGACCCTGCACTACTGGCTATTACTCACGCTTCTAATACGCTAGGCAATATTACTGATTTAGTCCCCTTAATAGCCTCAGCGAAGGCGGTAGGCGCGCTAACCTTAGTCGATGGCGCACAAGGGGCGCTGCATTTAAGACCGAATTTAAAAAAGCTCGATTGTGATTTTTACGTGTTTTCTGCTCATAAAATGGTGGGGCCAACAGGGCTAGGCGGTTTATATGGCCGTTATACAGCCCTTAATGCACTATCGCCTTATCAAACAGGCGGTGAAATGATTGAAAAAGTAACCTTAACGCACAGTACTTATCGTAATGCACCGGCTAAATTTGAAGCAGGAACGCCAAATATAGCCGGTGTTTTAGGTTTTGGCGCTGCACTTGAGTATTTAATGGCGCTTGATCTGCAAACATTACAGCACTATGAACAGCAGTTGTTTATTTATGCAGCGAACGCATTGAGCAAAATAGACGGTATTATTATTTACAGCGACCTCAAATCGAATATTGGCACACTTTGCTTTAATTATAAAAATGAACATCCTTATGATCTGTCAACTTTACTTGACGGCTATGGTGTTGCTGTACGAAATGGTCATCATTGTACCCAACCTTTAATGAGTCATTTAAACCTAAATGGCTCATTGAGAGCGAGTTTTGCTTTTTATAATACGACTAAAGATGTAGACCAATTTATTGCCGCACTCAAAGAATGTATTGCTTTATTAGACTAATTTGGATAAATAATGACACACACATATCAACTCGTAACTAAAAGTATTCAAAGCAGTAGTAACTGGCAACAAAAGTACCGTGAAATTATGTTACTCGGTAAAACGCTGCCACCTTTAGCCGATATATTAAAAACAGATGATGCGTTAGTGCCAGGCTGTGAGAGTAAAGTATGGATGTTTGTCGAGTTTGACCTAACCGAGAATGCACTGGTTGTAATTGGAGACTCTGATACTCGCATAGTAAAAGGTTTATTGGCGTTAATTTTAGCCCTTTATAACGGTTTAACACCCGAGGAAGTGTTAGCAGTAAATGCTTATGATGAATTTGAAAAGTTAGGCTTAATCAGTCATTTGAGTGCGTCAAGGGGCAATGGAGTAAAAGCCATGGTTGAAACAATACAAACCATGGCCAAACAAAAAGCGCTTTAAGCGCTTTTTAAATACTATTAAACCAAAACACTTTATCTAAGTATTTAGACGCACACGCTTGTCTAAGTATTTTTGAACCGCTTTAGCGGCAACAAAAAAACCAAAACTACCGGTGATCATCGTCACTGAGCCAAAGCCATTATTACAATCCATGTTCATACTGCCATCAGCATTTTGCTTCGCATGACACACACTGCCGTCACTACCTGGGTAAACAAGCTGTTCAGTGGAATATACACAGTCAATATTAAATTTACGTTTTGGGTTTGAACTAAAATTATATTGTTTACGCAAAATGTAACGCACTTTTGCAAGTAATGGATCTTGAGTGGTTTTTGCCACATCGCCAAAGGTAATTTGACTCGGATCGGTTTGACCACCTGCACCGCCAGTTGTAATTATAGGCATTTTATTACGTTTACAGTGAGCTATTAACGCCGCTTTTTCTTTAACCGCATCAATACAATCTATTACATAATCAAAACCTTGAATATGTTCTTGAATATTATCAAGGCTAATAAAGTCATCAATTACATTCACCACACACTCAGGGTTGATAAGCTTGCAGCGAGTTTTCATCGCATCAACTTTAGCTTCCCCTATTGTGCCTGTTAAGGCATGAATTTGACGATTTACATTAGTTGCACAAATATCATCTAAATCTATTAAGGTGATTTTACCTACGCCGGTACGCGCTAGTGCTTCAGCAGTCCAACTGCCTACACCACCAATACCCACAACACAAAAATGTGCTTGCTGTAACCACTCAAATTGCTGTTGACCATACAGTCGTTTAATACCACCAAAGCGGATATCAGTTACTTGTTCACTCATTTACCAATCCAGTTTCCACGGCGTTTGCCAAGAATTAAAATCTTGATGTTTTATCAATTGCGCATACTCTTCACCAGATTCTGGCAACAGGGTATGTTGTATTTTTTGCCCTTTCCATAAAAAATCCAGCGCAAATGCATGTAAATAGGTACGCTCTGCGGGGCTGCCTGCATAACTCGCATCACCCATTATGGGGGCACCCAAACTCTTTAAAGCAACTCTGAGCTGATGGGTTTTACCCGAATAGGGTTTTAATAGGTAAGCTCTAAAACCACTTTTAAAACTAAATGAATAAAACCGCGTAATTGCGGGGTTTATTTGCGAGTTTAATAGTTTAAAAGTACCCCGACGTGACTTCGCCATGTCTCCTTTAACCCAACCTTGCTTTTTTTTAGGCTTAGAATCACTTACAGCTAAATAAAATTTATTAATAGTATGCTCAGTAAACATCTGGGTAAACTTTGCCGCAGCGTCTTTATGCCGCGCTAATATGATCAGCCCTGAAGTCACTTTGTCTAGACGGTGAACCGCAAACAACTTTTCGTTTAGTTGTTGCTCAGCAAGAAACACAAAACCAGGGCTTTCTTCTGAATGAAAATTAAGCCCTGCAGGTTTAGTTATAATATAAAAATCATCGTGCGTGTATTGCACCTTTAACACAGGCGTATCTGCTTTATTCACGCGCTTTACTTTGAATATGCGCAACGACTTTAGCTAAATCCTCTGGTGTATCAACCCCAGCATGAGGGGTCACCACCGCTTGCTCTATTTTAATCGCATAGCCATGGTAAAGCACCCTTAGCTGCTCTAGTGATTCTAAAACTTCTAATGGTGATACCGATAATTGAATATATTGCTTTATAAAGCCAGCGCGATACGCGTAAATACCCACATGGCGTTGAAAAGGCGCTAAATTAAGTGGTTGCTGCTCTGCCATCATGGCGCTTCTATCAAATGGAATGCTGGCTCTTGAAAAATATAAGGCATTTTTATTGATATCGCTGACCACTTTAACCGCATTAGGGTTAAACACCTCTTCACGCTCTTCAATGGCAACACTGAGGGTTGCCATTGGCGCGGTTGATTGCGCTAATAATGTTGCTACTTGTGACACGTTATCAGGGGATAATAACGGTTCATCGCCCTGCACATTAACCACGATAGTATCATCTGATAAATCAAGTAAATCAACGACTTCTGCTAACCGTTCAGTCCCTGATTGATGATCTTCTCGAGTCATCAATACATCATTGGTAAAGTGTTTAGCCGCATCAAATACTTTTTGATGATCGGTGGCTATAACCACTTTACTCGCTCCCGACAAACACGCTTTTTCATAGACATGTTGGATCATTGGCTTGCCACAAATATCAGCAAGTGGTTTACCTGGCAAACGAGTAGAAGCGTAACGTGCAGGAATAACTACTACGAATTCCACTTTTCTACCTCTTCAAGAGACAATTCTCGGGCTTCATTTTCAAGTAATACCGGAATATCATCGCGTACCGGGTAAGCAAGCTTTGCAGCTGTACTGATCAGCTCTTGGTTTTCTTTATCAAAGCGCAACTTACCTTTACACACGGGGCAAGCAATAATTTCGAGTAACTTCGTATCAAAGGCCATGATGGATCCCTTTTTCTTTTAATAGTAAATTTAATGTGTTTATTACCGCCGCTGTTGGTTGAGCATCAACAGGCAGGTAATACCAATTAGGCTTTGCAAAATCACGGCATTTAACCGCATCTTTTTCTGTCATTAATACACAGTCATCGCCAAATTGAGCGAAATCATCAGCGCTATAAGCATAATGATCGCGAAAATGATGTGTAGACAGTAATTTAATACCTTGTGCTTGCAGTGAAGCCTCAAAACGACCTGGGTTACCAATAGCACTCACCGCATGCGCAGCCTTTAAAGGCGTCGCTATATCCGTGTTATCGGCAACGCGTTTAATAACCGATGGCTGCAAGCGATAACTAAACTCATCCTCAGAGCCATTTTCAATTACTAGGTCTACGCTCTTTAATCGAGAGACGGTTTCGCGCAGTGGCCCTGCGGGCATTAGCAAACCATTACCAAATTTTCTTTCGCTATCAACAATACAACATTCTATGCTGCGTGCCATTTTGTAATGCTGCATGCCATCATCAGAAATGATCACATCAAGCTTAAAGTTTGCGTTGAGCTTTTCTATATTGTGTTGCCTATTAGGGCCAACCACTAATGGGCACTGTAAACGGTTAAATAAAAGCACCGGCTCATCACCAGCCTCTAAAGTAGTCGTATTAGCAGTCACTAATAATGGGTAATGAGTTGCTTGCCCGCCGTAACCCCGACTAATTAAACCAACAGATAAGCCTTTAGCAGTTAAATAATCATAAAGCCACAACACAAACGGCGTTTTACCATTGCCGCCAACGCTTATATTGCCAACTACAATAACCGGCGTATTGCTCACAAATGACTTAAAAATACCGAACTTATAGCAATATCTACGCAGCAAAGAAATACAGCCAAAAATAGCGGACAGTGGTAATAACAATAACGTAATTAAGCTAAAAGGTTTATACCAGCTTTGCTCTATTTTACTCACCCTTGCTCACCAAACTGCATTTTGCATAACGCAGAATAAGTGCCATCGTTAGCAAGTAAGTCTGTATGGGTACCACTTTCAATAACTTGACCACTGTCTATTACATAAATGCGGTCACTATTTTCTATAGTCGATAACCTATGCGCAATTACAATAGACGTTTTGTCTTTCATTAATGTATCGAGGGCATGTTGAATAAGTTTTTCTGATTCAGTATCGAGCGCCGAGGTCGCTTCATCTAAAATTAAAATTGGTGCATCTTTTAATATTGCGCGAGCAATCGCGATACGTTGACGTTGACCACCTGAAAGCATCACCCCATTTTCACCAACCATAGTGTTAAGTTGCTCCGGTAAATCTTTAACAAACTCCCACACATGAGCTTGTTTAGCCACAGTATGAAGCTCTTCCATCGATACATCGCGTTGGAGGCCATAACAAATATTATTTGCAATCGTGTCATTAAAAAGCACTACTTGCTGCGATACTAAAGCAAATTGACGACGTAAATCGGTGAGCTTATATTCATTTAAAGCAATACCATCCAGTAATATTTCACTGGGCGTTTCTAAATCATAATAGCGAGGTAATAAGTTTGATATGGTGGATTTACCCGAGCCTGAGCGGCCAACTAGCGCAATGCTCTCGCCCGCTTTAATAGTCATAGACAAATTATTTAATACCGGCTCGTCTTTGGTTGGGTATTTAAAGGTGACATTTTTTACCTCAATATGACCTTTAACTTTATCAACCGATAAGGTGCCCGTGTCTTTTTCTATTTCTTCATCTAGCACTAAAAATACACTCTGCGCAGCTGAAATACCGCGTTGTAAATCACTGTTCACATTGGCAAGCTGTTTTAACGGGCGTAGTAACATCATCATCGAAGAAATGAGCACTACAAAATCCCCAGAGCTAATACTGTCTATCATTGAGGGCATAGACACCACCCATAAAATAACGGCCATTGCGCTGGCTGCTAAAATTTGAATGATAGAGACACTTAACGCCTTAGTCGCATCCATTTTGATACGTTGCTGGCGATTATGATTATTAATTTTAGAAAATTGATCGATTTCTTGAGTTTGACCACCAAAGCCATGGATCACTTTGTGACCACTGAGCATTTGCTCTGAGCTGCGGGTAACTTGCCCCATCGCAGACTGAATATTTTTAGATATATGACGAAAACGTTTAGATACCACCGCCACTATAATAGCCACTAATGGAATAATAACTAAAAAGATTAACGATAATTGCCAGCTGGTATAAAACATAACTGCAAGTAAAAACACCACAAAAGCGCCTTCACGAACTACAATAAGCAGTGCTTTGGTAATCGCTTGCTGTACTTGCTCTGTATCAAAGGTAATTTTTGAAATAAGGTCGCCACTCGAGTTTTTATCATGAAACGATACCGGCAAATGTAATATATGCTCAAATAGTTCTTGGCGAAGCGCACGCACTACCTGCGAACCAACATAGCTTAAACAGTACGATGACATAAAATTAAATACGCCACGCCCAATCACCAACGCAATAACCACTAATGGCGCATAAGTAAGTACCTGACTATTACGCTCATTCAAACCTTCATCGATAAACGGCTTCATCAGTTGGATGAATAATGCATCCATACCTGAATAACCTATCATTCCAATAATTGCGACGATGGCAACCGACTTATAGGCACCAACGTAAGAAACAAGCCGTTTATAAATTTGTGTAGTACTTTGATCCATAACACTCTCTAAAACCACTGACAGCCTCTATTGTATCCTTAGCAACAGCAAAACAAAACGTCAATCTTTGATAAACCAATAACTTTCCTGCGCCCTCGCTGTAGTAAGCTCAAGGTGCTTAGTATAAAAATCAACCCTAACTTGTCCTACATCACCGGTACTATATTGTTTGGCGTTTATTTTATTGTAACGCTCAACTACCGCTTTACTTGGAAATTGCCACTGACCTTGATAGGCACTTGAATGAATCACAATCGTTGGGTTTACTGCCTTAATAAACTCATCACTCGAGGAGCTGTCACTGCCGTGATGTGGGCTTATCAAAACGGTACTTTGTAAATCATCTTTCTTTTTAATTAATTGTGACTCTCGCGTTTTTGATATGTCACCGCTAAGTAGCACACTATAGTTTGCCGCTGAGATTTTAACGATACAGGAATTATCATTACTATTATTAAATTCCTCTTTAGCAAAGGTTTGAATACTCAACCCATTAAAATCGAGTGTTGTTGCTACACAGTCGTTATATACACCATTTGGATGAAAATAATCAAAACTCCATGCATAACCGGCCGCTTTAAAATGCGCAACACCTCCGGCATGATCGTTATCTTGATGACTAACAATCGCGGTACTTACCGTTAAATTATGGGCGTCAATATAGGGTAGCAATACACTAGGCACACGACTAAAGCGATTAAAGTAACTCGGGCCAAAATCATAAATAAACGCATGTTTGTCTTTTTTTATCAACACCATTAGGCCATGGCCTACATCAAATACGTTCAACTGCCAAAGGCTAGATTGCGTAAAATAATAATTAGACAGTAAAGTCAAAAGCGGAATACACGCTAGTACGCGAAGCTTAATAAAGTAAAGTAAAGGAACGACACTATAAAGCAGCACCACAGTGGTTATACTTACCTGACCAACATTAAGCCAACGTATGTGCTGCGGTATTGCCAGCAACATTTGATAAATATAGGTCAGTGGAAAATCATATAACACAATAAACGCATGCCAGTCGGTTAATAACCCTAGCAACACACTTAAAAATAAAGCAGGCATTAATACAAAAGATAAAATGGGAATAGCGACAAGATTTAAAACTAAACCTGCTAAACTCACGCCATTAAAAAAATATAATGACAGCGGTAATAAGCCAATAAATAATCCCAGTTGAATAACAAAAAGAGTGCGAATATTGGCTAACAATGTATGACCTAGCAGCGGAAACTGTTTTAAAACCATAAAAATAATACATACCGCTAAAAAAGAAAAATACAGGCCAGGATTAAGCAAACTAAATGGATTAACTGCTAGAATAATAACCAACGCATATAAAATACTTCGCCATCTAAGCGATTGCTTCGCTAAATAATAAAGCAACAAATAACAACCCAACATAATTAAGGCGCGGGTTGCCGAAATAATAAAATCACTCAAGTAAACATAAATAAAAGCGGCAACAAAGCCAGCAGCGCTATAAAACATAGTAATATTTAATGATTGATTTAGTTCAGGCTTAATCAACTTAAGAAAACAGCGCACTGCAAAATAACAAAAGCCGAAAACCAAAGAGATATGCAATCCAGAAATAGCCAGTAAATGACTTAACCCAAGACTTTGCATTAATTGTTTATGCTCAAAGGTCATTAACGACTTGTCTCCGGTTAAGAGCACGTAATATAACCAATTAAGTTCAGCACTACTTACGAGCTTTTTGACATAAGTCCGATAAGCCGCGATATGATTATTTTGTTGGCGGTTGTAAATCGCTAACTGCTTATTTAATACTGTGCCTTTAAACGCTATTTTTTGTGTAAAGGCATAGAGTTGACTGTCGAACACAGTAAAATTTTTAATCCCCCTAAAATTTTTTAACCTAACTTGAGCAGTAAAAGCATCACCTGGCTGAATAGGTTGTGTTGAATTAATACTTAATAAGGCTTTAGGTGCTCTAAACTGACTATATTCGCTATCTTCCAAACGGGTTATTTTTACTTTTACGTATTGTGGAGGTGTTGAAGAAATAACCTCTTCGACAACAGCATTGACTGAATAAGCATATTTTTCGTGCTGATCAGGTAATTCAAATGAATAAAACAAGATAAAATGTGCTGCTACACAGCAAATACCGCAAATAAAGCCTAACAATACAGTTAAAAACGGCTTAAAATACGTGCTCACAATGAGGATTGAAATTGTGATAACTGTAAATTCAAGGGTTTGGTAATAAAATACGGTAACAACAACTCCGATAACAAACCCAAGACTCATCCACACAGAAGTAAATGGTTGCTTTAAATGGCTAAAAAAACGATCCAACGGTTTTTACCCGATCCAAATAAAATTAGACATCACAAATCGCTAAGAATATTTGGCCGTCTTTTACATGATGCTAACCTTTGGCATTTAAATAGACGTTCGGCACGAGGTGCTTTTGCTGTTGGGCTCTTTTTTGCTTTCATCCCTGTTCCTTTTCAAATGGTGCTCGCGGCTGCCGCAGCGATAATTTTGAGAGTTAATTTACCCATTTCTGTTGCGCTAGTATGGATCACTAATCCACTGACTATGCCGCCAATTTTTTACGGCTCCTACCTTGTTGGTACATTAGTACTTAATCAACCTGAACAACACTTTGCGTTCGAAGCCAGTTGGGCATGGTTTATAGAAAGCTTAACGACAATTGGCCCTGCATTCTTAGTCGGTTCTTTGGTATGCGCCTCTATCGCCAGTGTTATTGGCTACTTTGGAATAGATCTAATTTGGCGCCGCTCTGTAAGGCGGGCATGGGGAATGAGAAATAATTAGCCTCTCTTCCCTTAAATGCTTACATTACTATAGACAAAAAAAACCCAACTTAACAAGTTGGGTTTTTTAGTCCTTCTTTTTAACGATTTAAGCTCATTTAAAATCTAAATACACGTCTTAAACCAACAAGTGGTAGTAATAATAAACCAAACCAAGAAAAACTCGCTGAACTGCGTTCGTAAAATTCAGCATCTGGGGCTTTACAATTCTCAACTTCACCATTAGGGATAGGCGAAAGTTTTACCGCAACGGCTACACTTTCATATTCAATATTACCATTTACATCGGTAACAACTCCGCCCAATGAATTTCGTTTTTCAACTGTTTTAGTCGCAACACCAAATACTTCGTTGTTTTCATTAATCGATTTAGCTTCTACCATTTTATAGCTGAAACTGGTTTCACCATCACTGTCATAACAAGGCAGCAATTTATTTAGGTTAGTGATCTTGTCATCGCCAATTTTATAAATGAAGGCTTCTGAACGGCGGGTGTTCTCAGATTCACCAATTTCACCTTCACCAACAATGTAACCTTGATTATTAATGTCATTTGCATATGAGCTTGAGCTTATAAAGTAACCTTTAGGAAACACGGTCGTGTTTGTATTTATATCATGGTAAAAAAGTTTATTTCTTAGCGTTCCTTCTATTCGCTTGGTCGCATAACCTACAACAATATCGTTATCGTTGATAGCAAATGCTTTACCACTTTGCCAGTCATCTCTTTGTTCAATAAAATCAACTACTTCACCATCTTTAAAGTAAACTGGCATCGTTAAAATTGTGGAATCTCTATCAAAGTAACGGGTATTAGAAAAACCGGCAGCAACGCCATTTTTATTAACCGCTAATGCATTACTAATAAATGGGTTACTGTCTTCATCTTCTTTTGGTGTCAGCGCTAAACCTAACAATTCTGTTGAGGTTACATTATAGGCACTGTCTAGTGTCCACTTAACCGCTGTTTTATTAAATAAACCACGTGTGTTACGACTATTAATTGATTCAATACACGTCATTACAGGTTCATCAAGACCATCACAATTATCAGCAATTAAGGTTTGTCTCTCTGTAGGGATACTCACTGATACATTACCAACAACAACGTAACCCGTGTCAGTGGCAACAATATCAGACGCTTTACTCGTCCCACCATGTTCAGTAAATTCTGGAACAAGCGGCACATCGACACCGCCTTCAGAAATTAAAATACCACGTTCTATAAACTCTCGGGTAAACCAAGTTTGTTCTTCAGTTTCACCATCTGGTGTAAAAGTGATTTTATCAAACGGTGCACTGCCCCAACCTACGGTCGTACCGTCCTGTGAAACAGCATTATAAAAATTGCTGGTCGATCGCGTTAACCCATCATAATCAACCGAAGCCACATCAAACAAAGATTGCTCTGTAATTACACCACTGTTGTAATTTGTAGCAACAATTGAGCTAATTTTTTGATATTCAAAGTTAGCAGATAAGTTTGACAAAAAACGAACCATAAAAGTATGCGCATCAGCATTGGTATAAATAGCGTCGTTGTTTTCGATGTCATCAAGTGTAAACGTAATTTCTTTGTCACTTAGTTCAAATGAATTTACTTCATTAGTATAAGCGTTCTTAATTAAACTATCGGTAAAATCAATATAACTAATATCAATTGGGATATTGTATAAGCCATTAGCAAGCCCAATGACATGTCCGTTTTCACTCACATCGGTAACATAAGTATGTTTTGCGTTTTCAAAGTTACCTAACTCTGTTAACGCATAGGTAGCACTTAATGCCGATGTACTCAGTGTTGCTAAAACACTGGCCGCGAGTAATTTATATTTCATTTTATTCCTTACTACTGATTCTTTAATTCTTCAAGTTCTTCCCAACGCTCAAAAGCGGCTTCAAGGTCAGACTCGAGTTGGGCTAAATGGTTCAATTCCTTAGCTGTTACATCACTGTCTTGCTTGAAAAAGTCTTCGTGACTTACTCGTTCTTGTTGTTTTTCAAGCTCAGCTTCAAGTTGTTCCATTTTATTAGGTAGTTGCTCTAGTTCAAGTTTTAATTTGTAAGAGAGTTTATTTGCTTTGTTATTACTTTTAACGGGTGCCGGCTCTGGTTTTTCAACCTTTTTAACTGGCTGTTGCTGCTTCTTTTCTTGCTCTTCTAAATAGTTGGTATAGGCTTCATAATCGCTGTAGCCGCCAACGATATCTGTTACCTTGCCGTTACCCTCAAAGGCCCAAACACTCGAACACGTATTATCAATAAACTCACGGTCATGGCTAACTATCAGCACAGTACCTTGGTATTGATTGATGATATCTTCTAGTAACTCTAACGTTTCTATGTCTAAGTCGTTGGTAGGCTCATCAAGAACCAATATATTTGATGGCTTTAAAAATAACTTAGCCAGAAGTAATCTATTTTTTTCACCACCTGAGAGCGCTTTTACGGGGGTACGAGCACGTGCTGGCGGGAACAAAAAGTCTTGTAAATAACCTAATACATGACGAGAACGCCCGCCCATCATGACCTCTTGCTTACCCTCAGCTACGTTGTCCTGAACGGTCGCTTCTTCATCAAGCTTTTCACGATACTGATCAAAATAAGCAAACTCTAAGTTAACACCTTGCTTTATTTCGCCACTGTCTGCTTTTAAATCACCAAATAGAAGCTTTAATAAGGTCGTTTTACCAATGCCGTTAGGGCCGACTAATCCAATACGATCACCACGCATAACCAAAGTAGAGAAGTCATCAGCAATGATTTTATCTTTAAATGCATGGTTTAAGTGTTTTGCTTCAAACACTAATTTACCTGAACGATCAGCCGTTTCAATATTGAAATCGGTTTTGCCTACTTGATCAACGCGTTTTTTACGCTCATTACGTAATTGTTTAAGCTCACGAACTCGCCCTTCGTTACGCGTACGACGCGCTTTAACACCTTGGCGGATCCACGCTTCTTCTTCTGCTAAACGCTTATCGAACAATGCATTTTGCGTTTCTTCCACTTTTAAATCATGCGCTTTTTGTTCTAAGTAAGTGGCATAATCACCTGGATAAGAAATTAGTTTACCGCGATCTAAATCTAAAATACGTGTTGCAACGGCGCGAATAAAAGCACGGTCATGCGATATAAATACAATCCCACCTTTAAACTCTTTTAAAAATTGCTCTAACCACATTACACTTGTCATATCTAAGTGGTTGGTAGGCTCATCGAGTAATAATAAATCAGGCTCGCTCACTAGCGCACGCGCAAGTGCAACTTTACGTAACCAACCACCAGAAAGTGATTCTAGTTTTGCATCGGGGGTTAATTCTAGTTGGGTTAAAACCAGTTGAATACGACTATCAAAACGCCAGCCATCAGCTGCTTCTAACTTATTTGATAAGCGCTCTAATTTATTGAGTAACTGATCAGTACAATCTGATTGCAATTGTGTACTTACATGATGAAAATCAATCAGTAAGTTAGCAATTTCAGGCATACCTTGGGCAACATAATCAAATACAGTGCCGCTTGCGCCTTTAGGCGGATCTTGTTCTAAACGCGATATTTTTAAACTACCGACTTGGTTTATTTCGCCGTCATCGAGTATTACTTGGCCATCTAAGACTTTTAGAAGCGTTGATTTTCCTGCACCGTTACGCCCTACAATACACACACGTTCACCGCTTTCTATAACCGCATCGGCATTATCTAATAATGGGTGCGTACCGTAGGCTAATTGTGCTTTTGAAATTCTAATTAAATCCATAATTAATCTTTACTCTTATTCTGCTTGCGCTAAAAACTGCTGCGCCTGAGGTGCAGTAAACGGCCAAAACAATTGCTGGCCTTGTTGATTTTTTAAAACCGGAATACTGATTTGATACTCTAAAATTAAGGAGTCATCGCTCATAATATCAATAAGTTGTAATTCATCAGCTGATGAAAGTAACGGTTTTAACAGTTGCTCTGCTTGCTCACACAAGTGGCAACCGTCTGTGTGATATAAAACCCACTTAGCCATGTTTAATTAACCAGCTATTATGAATTTTTTTATTACGTTTAAAATCGGGAGATAAGGTTTTTTCTGAAATATTTTCCGCTTTTAAGCCTAAGCCCATTAACCCTACTTCGTCCATCACAAAGCCGCGTTTATTGTTAGAAAATATAAGCGTACCCGATGGGCTCAATATTTTTTTAACCCAAGTTAACAGCTTAATGTGATCATTTTGTACATCAAACGCATCTTTCATTCGCTTAGAGTTAGAGAATGTTGGAGGGTCTAAAAAGATCAAGTCGTATTGGCCTTGTGCATGCTCTAGCCATTTTAAACAGTCGGCTTGCTCAAACCGATAACGCGTATTGCTAATATCGTTAAGTGCAAAGTTATCTTGCCCCCATTTTAGGTAGGTTTTTGATAAATCAACGGTAGTAATCGCTTTTGCACCGCCTAATGCAGCATGAACCGACGCTGTTCCCGTGTAGGCAAACAGATTTAAAAAGCGCTTATCTTTTGCATTTTCTTGAATGTAACGACGTGCAAGACGGTGATCTAAAAATAGTCCGGTGTCTAAGTAATCAAATAAGTTAACTTTAAACTTAGCACCAAACTCCTCTACCACCATAGTTCTGTTTTGCTTAGCCATGGGGGTATATTGTTCTTCACCTTTTTGCTTTTTACGTACTTTTACCGCAATGTTTTCAGGTGAAATATCCAATTGTTGCGCTGTTAAGCTAATAACATCTTGCAAGCGTTTCTCTGAGGTCTTTTCATCAATTTCTTTTGGTGCTGCGTATTCAAAAATAACCGCTGAATCTCCATAAATATCAACCGCAACGTTATATTCAGGAATATCTGCATCATACACGCGATAGGCATGTACTTGATTTTGCTTAAGCCAATTTTTTAAGCCTTGCTTATTCTTTTTCAAGCGATTAGCAAAGGCCATTGAACCTTCAAAGTTTAAAGCCGGTTTGTCATCCGTGGTAAGACTCACTTGCTTGTCATCAAGTTGATACAAGTTTAATTCAACATCAAGTGGGCCATTTTTAAATTTATAACGTTTTTGCTTCACCAATTTAAGCAGTTTAAACAAGCTTTCATCCATGCCTAATAAAGCTAGTTTCCAGTGGTTGAAGTGTTTTTTAAAGCCAACACCTAAACTGCGATGTAAGTTAACCAGCTCAGCCATAGAGCCAATTCGCTCACCGTAAGGTAAATTAGAAATAACAACACCCGGCAATTTAGCAACCGCAGTCAATTTAGTTGCATCGCTTTGTTTAAACTTAATTACCGTATCAAGTTCTGCGCGCTGCGCATTTGCAATGGCTTTATCAAGGACATTTGCATCGTAATCATGGCCAATCAACCACAATTTAGGGTCGGTAATATTTGCTAAAAGCTGCTCTTTAAGTTCTTTGAATTTTGCCACTCTAAAGCTAGGTAAACGCTCAAACGCAAATCCTTCACGAAATAGACCTGGCGCTTCATTACGCGCCATTCCAGCGGCTTCAATTAAAATAGTACCCGCACCACAACAGGGATCAAATAAAGGCTGATTAACATTTTCAAGCCAGCCACTACGCTTAATAATTGCTGCAGCTAAATGTTCTTTAATTGGTGCTTTACCTTGACCTTGACGGTAACCACGCTCTGATAAACGCGGGCCAGAGTAATCAATATAAAGTGAAACACCATGGCGATTTAAACGTGCAACCACTCGTACATTCGCATCTTGCTTATCAACATTTGGGCGCTGTTCATACAGATCATTAAAATAATCAACAATCGCATCTTTAATCACTAAGCCTGAAAACTGTGTATTTTTAAGCGAGTCGTTTGTGCCATTAAAGTCAACTGCAAAGGTTTGCGTAGGCCCAAACCACTCTTGCCAAGGTTGTAAGCGTGCAAATTTATACAAGCTGTCTTTGTCATTTACGCCTTCTTTTTCTTCAATAAGCATAAGTACACGCGTAGCAAAGCGTGTTGATAAACACACCTTTTGCGCTAGCAATGAGTCAGCCTCAAAGCGAACAGAACCCACAGTTTGTTTTGACACCGTAGCGCCAAGCTCTGTAAGTTCATCAACCAATAAATTTTCGATTCCGATAGAAGTAAGTGCGATAAATTGCAAAGTAAAAACCCTTAATAGCTAATTGCGCGGGATTATAACATAGGTTTGCGTACAAATACGCCATAAACACGGTGGGAAAACTAAATTAGATTAAGCGGTTTGACTATCGTACTGTGAGATAATAAGCGGGTGAACACGGTTGTTTAATACGCGGATCACTTCAAACTGTGAGAGTGATAAATTATCGTCAAGCGCAAAGGTTTCGCTTAAATTAATACACACAGAAGCATCAGGGCAATGCTCCACAATTAAAAACTCGCCAGTTTGAGATTCAGAGCTCAAGTTGATAACGGCTTCAGTACTAGGTGTTGTACCCGTGTAGGGTTTAAAAAACCAACTCTTAGCTAAAACGGGCTTTAATTGAAACTTAACCGCGGTGGCATTGAGCGCTATTTGACATAATTGCGCAGGACTCCATAAGTTAAACTGCTCGAGGTAATAATATACCTGCTCATAAAAAGCGGCGTCTTCTAAACTAAAGTAAGGGTTTTTAAAGGTGCAATCTGTTAATTGCCTTAGTTTATAAGGGGTGCATAGTTGCATATCGTCATTTAAATCAAGCAGTAAGCGGTTTTTTTCAGCACACGCTATCCACTGCCATTGCTTTGACGCTTGTAACATTTGCTCCTCCCTACTTAGTACTTAAAAAAATAAAATAAGACAATAAGCTTAGAGTATAGCTGCTTTTGACCATTTTTAAAACGTCTTTTTAGAACATTTATCGAACGATCAAAAGCTTACATAACTGATCCTTATAAGTCGTTAATGATCGACTTGACCAATTGTGGTCCTTTATAAATAAATCCAGTGTAAACTTGAATCAAATCAGCCCCTGCGTTCATCTTCTCTTTAGCCGATTGAACGTCATCAATACCGCCTACACCAATGATAGGTAATTGATTATTAGTTAAACGTTTTAGTTCAGAAACAATATGAGTTGAACGCTCTCTAACCGGAGCACCCGATAACCCTCCTGCTTCATCAGCATACTGCTGACCTTGCACTAGGCTACGCTCAAGGGTGGTATTTGTGGCAATCACACCATCAATTTTATTCGTTAATAGTGATTCGCTCACTTGTTCAATTCGAATAGGATCTAAGTCTGGCGCAATTTTAACCAGCATAGGTACATTTTTATTATGCTTGGCAATTAAATCTAACTGCTCATTTTTTAAACTTTGCAATAGGTCATCTAATGCTGCGCCATATTGTAAGTCACGCAATCCTGGTGTATTCGGCGATGAAATATTGACGGTTATGTAAGATGCATACTCAAACACTTTTCGCATACAGTGAATGTAATCATCTTTGCCTTGTTCATTCAGCGTATCTTTATTTTTACCAATATTAATACCTAAAATGCCATCATACTTTGCTGCTTTTACGTTATTTACTAGATTATCAACGCCTTTATTATTAAAGCCCATGCGATTAATAATTGCATTCGACTGTGGCAATCTAAACATACGAGGCTTATCGTTACCTGCTTGTGGACGCGGTGTTACTGTGCCTACTTCGACAAAACCAAACCCCATTTGGGCGAATGCATCAATACACTCGGCATTTTTATCAAGACCAGCGGCAAGCCCTACGGGATTTTTAAATTCGAGGCCTAAAAAGTTCACAGGCTTATTTGCCACGCTTTGTGACCACGCGGCACTTAACGGTGTATTAGCAAAGCGACGTAAGTTATTAAGAGCAAAATCATGGGCCCACTCCGCATCACGGGTAAACATAAAACGGCGAGCTAAATCGTAAAACATGAATATAATCCTCTTAAAGTTGTAGACAAAAAAATACCTCAGACAAGGCTGAGGTATTATATAACAAAAAACTGTTTAACGATTAATTTTAATCAGTTGCAGTTTATTACTTTGCAGAGGTATCACAGTTGTGGCCTAGTAACATAAGCTCTCTAAGTGCAACTGAGAATTTTGCAAAGTCATGACTTTGCGATGTTTTAAATTCAGTTAGCATTTGTTTCCAGCGCTGTAACAACAGATCTTGGCTATCCATCCACTGTTCAATTTGGCCATCAACATCACTACTATCACCTTCAAAGCTGTTTAACACTACTTCAGATAATGTACGTTGTTGCCAATCTAACTCTTCACGATATGAAGCACGCGCAAGTGCTTGCCAATGGTTTGAAACAGGTTGATTAGTAATTTGGTCTAAGAACCAATGTAGCCCCATTTGCGCACCAAGTTTGAAGTAAGTGTGCGATACCATATCGATTTTACGATTAGAGTTTTGCGCAATTTGTGTCAAGTCCATTACAGAGAACAAGCTTGATAACGATACAATACGCTGAGCAATCTCAACCGGAACACCGCTTTGCGTTAGCTCTTCACGTGCACTTTCTATACGATCGCTTTCTGTTTTCACGATGTATTTAGTTAAGTTTTCACTTAAATCGGCAAACGTTGGTGCAAATGCTTCAATTGATTGCTCAATGGTTTGTGCTTTCGTACGATGACGTAAGAACCAACGAGTTGCACGACGAACAGTACGACGTAACTGGTACAACATTTCTGTTTGTACGTTAGACGGTATCTTGTTATCTAAATCACTAATCGATAACCAAGTGTCACGCATTTGGAATATTTCACTTGCGATTGAATAACATAATGCAATCTCAGCTTCGTTTGCACCTGTTTCTTCATTCATACGCACCATAAAGTTTAAGCCCATATCGTTAACAATATTATTTGCTAACTTAGTGGCAATGATCTCTTTGCGTAGTGGGTGATTATTCATAGCATCGTTAAACTTCTCACGTAATGGACGTGGGAATGATTTAACCAATAACTGACGATAGTAAGGGTTTTCGGTAATTTCGTCGGTTACTAATGACTCTTTAAGAACCATTTTCGCATAAGAGACCAACACTGAAAGCTCAGGACGTGTTAAATCTCTGCCTGCGGCAGCACGCTCTGCTAACTCCTCATCCGTCGGAATAAACTCAATCGTACGGTCTAATTTGCCCTCTTTTTCAAGCGCATGAATAAAACGAATTTTTTCTTTAAGCGTTGAAGTCCCTTTTGATTGGGTAATCGATAAAGTGTGTGTTTGACGATAACAGTCTTTAAGCACTAATTCAGATACTTCGTCGGTCATTGAGTAAAGTAACTCATCACGTTGCTTACGTGTTAAATCACCTTCGGCAACTAAACCATTAAGTAAGATTTTAATGTTTACTTCGTTATCTGAACACGCAACACCGCCTACGTTATCGATAAAGTCAGTATTAACACGGCCACCTTTAGCTGCAAATTCAATACGACCTAACTGGGTTGCCCCTAAGTTACCGCCTTCGCCAAAGACTTTAGCGCCAAGGTCTTTACCATTAATGCGCAGTGCATCGTTTGCACGGTCCCCTACATCCGCATCTGTTTCTTTAGAGTGCTTAATGTATGTACCAATACCGCCATTCCACAATAAATCAAACTCCATCATAAGTGAGGCTTTGATCAATTCATTAGGCGTCATGCTGGCTTTTTTAGTGCCCAACATTTTTTTCATTTCTGGGCTTAGCGTAATCGACTTGGCTGCACGAGAGAACACACCACCGCCGCTTGAAATTAACTCTTTGTTGTAATCTTCCCATGATGAACGTGGCAAATTAAATAAACGCTCGCGCTCTGGGTAAGAAGCAGCTGCATTAGGGTTTGGATCCACAAAAATATGTAAGTGGTTAAACGCCACTTGCAAACGAATGTGCTTTGATAACAACATACCATTACCAAATACATCACCGGCCATGTCACCAATGGCAACGGCAGTAAAGTCTGTGGTTTGACAGTTAATATCCATTTCACGGAAATGACGCTTAACAGACTCCCATGCACCACGCGCAGTAATACCCATTTTCTTATGGTCGTAACCTACTGAACCACCTGATGCAAACGCATCACCTAGCCAGAAGTTATATTCGATTGCGATACCGTTCGCAATATCAGAGAAAGTCGCAGTTCCTTTGTCCGCTGCAACCACTAGGTATGCATCGTCTTCATCATGACGAGTAACATCAACAGCAGGTACAACTTCGCCGCGCTCAATATTATCTGTGATATCTAATAAGCCACGAATGAAGATTTTGTAACATTCTTGGCCTTCTTTGATAAACGCTTCGCGCTCACTAGGCAGTTGTTTACATACAAAGCCACCTTTTGAACCAACCGGTACAA
Organism: Pseudoalteromonas sp. S4741; assembly: GCF_005886135.1. NCBI lineage: Bacteria > Pseudomonadati > Pseudomonadota > Gammaproteobacteria > Alteromonadales > Pseudoalteromonadaceae > Pseudoalteromonas > Pseudoalteromonas sp. S4741. The sequence continues at coordinate 45,068 of NZ_PNCN01000062.1, forward strand.
TTACGGTGTTTTTAACCTGCTGCGCTTTTACCAAGCCCAAAACTTCAGTACGGAAGTCTTCACGACGGTCTGACCAACGTAGGCCACCACGCGCAACTTTACCAAAGCGTAAATGCACACCTTCAACACGCGGCGAGTAAACGAAAATCTCAAACGCAGGCACAGGCAGTGGTACTTCTGGAATTAAACTTGGTTGAATTTTAAGTGAAATGTATGACTTAAACTTACCTTCAGCATCTTTTTGGAAGTAGTTTGTACGCAGCGTTGCAACAATCATATCAACGTATAAACGGATAATACGGTCATCATCAAGATTCGCTACGTTTTCTAACTCTGCATAAATTTCTAAGCCTAGTTTTTCAAGTGTTTTAGCACTTGCAGGACTTTTAACTGAGAATTTTTTAGCAAATAAATTAACGATTTTAGCCGCGATGTGTGGGTAATTAGCAAAGGTACTTTCGATGTACGTTTGCGAGAAAGTAACCCCAATTTGGCGCATGTATTTAGCGTACGCACGTAAAATTGATGCTTCGCGACCGGTTAACCCACCCATTAACACTAAACGGTTAAAACCATCGTTTTCTAAACGATTTGCCCACACACTGGTTAGTGCGGCACGAAAACGTGCGGAAATTTTATCAAAATCGGCCATCCCTTTGCTATCAATCAGCATTGAGAAGTCCATGATCCAATTAATGCCACCATCACTGGTTTTAACTGAGTAAGGTGTTTCACCTACAACACGTAAACCAAAGTTTTCCAGCATTGGCATCACATCTGATAAGTGAATTGGCTCATCTTTGTGGAATAAGCTTAAACGAACAATATTGCTGCTCGCCTCTTCTTGTGGACGATAAAACAACATCTCAAGTTTGTTGTCATCGTTTAGCATTTCTAGCTTTTCAATATCAACAACAGCGGCACTTGGAAGTACTTCTTCTTTGTATGAACGTGCAAAAGCGTTGCAGTATTTACGGTTTAATTCGTTACCACGTGCTTCACCAGCAGATTCTAGTAAGGCTGATTGGAGTTTATCTTCCCAGGTACGAGCGGCTTCTATTAGATTATTTTCTATGTCTTTCACGTTATATTCAATATTGTTATCGGTCACACGAACGGTGTAATGAGTACGCGCCAGTGTTGACTCTGAGAAATAGGTAGTAAATTCGACTTTAACGTCAGAATTAAATGCATTTGCTAAAATAGCCTGCGTTTCGCGGCGCAGCGCCGTGTTATAACGTTCACGTGGTACATACACCATACAAGATAGGAAGCGACCGTATGCATCTTTGCGAACAAATAAACGACACATATCGCGTTCTTGAATTTGTAACACGCCCATAGCAACTTCAAGTAGCTCATGTTCGCGAGCTTGCACTAATTCGTCACGTGGGTAGGTTTCTAAGATGTTTAATACCGCTTTGTATGCATGTGTACCCTTAGCAAAATCACACATATCCATAATGCGATTAATCTTGCTTTTAAGAACTGGGACATCAGCAGCGCTGTTATTATAAAAGTTAGATGAGAATAAACCTATAAAACGGTCTTCACCAATCACATTACCTTTGTCATCAAAACGCTTAACACCCACATAATCAATATAGGCTGGGCGATGAACTCGAGATAATGAATTGGTTTTTGTTAAAATTAATAAGTTACTACTACGTGCTTCTTGACGAGCCACTTCAGGTAACTCAGAAAGCAAACGTGTATGCTCAGCATCTGAGTTTTTCATTAACCCTAAGCTGGTATCCATTTTACCTTTTAATTGATAATCACCTTGGACTGGCGAAAGCTCATATTGGCGGTAACCCATTAATGTAAAGTTGTCTTTTACTAGCCAATCTAAGAACTCAACGGTTTCATTTATTTCGTTATCATTTTTATCTTTGTGGCTTTTAGGTAAGCTTTTGCTAACTGCGATTAGTTTTTCGCGAATAGGCTGCCAATCTTCAACCGCAACCGATACATCAACGAGTACAGATTCAAGTTCTTTTTTGAAAGACTCAATAACAGTAGCATCTGTTTGACGGTCAATTTCTATGAAGAATACTGTTTTTGTTGATGTTGATTCTTGCTCTGCTTTTAAGCTTGATAACCCTGATATTTTATCGTTTTTATCACGTTGAATTTTCAGTGGGCTATGTAGAAGTAAGTGAGAGGCAATGTTTTCTCGTGTCATGGCCATACGCACAGAGTCAACTAAAAATGGCATATCTTTAGCAATGATCTCTACAATGGTATGCGATGACTGCCAGCCATCTTTTGCCACTTCAGGGTTGAAAACGCGAATAACTGCGTCATCTGATGTATTTTTTTCTAGCGAATTCCAAAGGCTAAGTGCAGCACCATATAAGTCACTGTCGTTGCGATTTGCCAAATCCTCTTTAGACATATTGCTGTACAAGGCTTTGGCGAATTTCTCAACGAGTAACACATTATCAGCGCGAACTTTTTTCTGGATAAGCTTACAGACGTTATCTAAAATAACCGAGGCTTGGCCTTCATTTCGTGTCATTGTATGTTCCTTAATCTATCACTGCTAGTTTAGCAGAGTATTTGTACAGCCATTTATTAGCGTGGAGTCAGTTAAATTCTAACCCTTTTGAAACTAATAAACAGCCTTTTCGATGAAAACATTTTAAGCATTTCAGCTATTTGGTCATCTATTCACAAAATATAGATATAAATGGCCATTACTGGCCATTTTGGAGCAAATTTATTCACCTTATTTTTTCTGGTCAGTCCAGAGCAAGCTGCCAATTGCAGGTAAAAGTAACACTGCGCCCAACATATTTACTAAAAACATGAAGGTAAGCAGAATTCCCATATCAACTTGGAACTTCAAATCAGAAAAAATCCACGTACTTACACCAATCGCTAATGTAATACCGGTAAATAACACCGCACTACCACGTTCAACTAATGCATTACGATAAGCAATACTCAATGGTACGTTTTGTTTTAACTGCCCCATCATCGATGACAAAATATAAATACCGTAATCAACACCAATACCTACACCCAGAGCAATCACTGGTAACGTTGAAACAGTCAGACCAATCTCAAGCTGTACCATCAGTGCTTGTGCAAGGGTTGATACTATGTACAAGGGTAATACCACCGCAATTGTTGCTTTTACACTCTTAAAACTAAGTAAGCATAAAATAATAACCGCACCGTAAACATAGAGCATCATGGGTATTTGTGCTGCTGAAACAGATTCATTCGTTGCAGCCATAACACCAACTGGCCCTGATGCCAATTTGAAAGCAAGCTTGTCTGTGCCCTCTTCATCAGCAAATTGTTTTACTTTTGCAATCACGTTATCAATTGTTTGTGCTTTGTGATCGTCTAAAAAAATAATCACCGGCATTACCGAGCAATCACCGTTTAATAACCCTGTGCTTGTTTCCACACGTGACGTTGATTGCACTAAGCTGGCAGAATTGCGCGGCAAACTTTGCCACTTTAAATTGCCCTCGTTGTAACCGGCATTGACTGATTGTGCCACTGAACTTAAGCTCACTGCTGACTGCACACCTGCTAAGTTTTCAACTTTATATTGAAAACGCGATATACGTTCCATTACATCGTGCTCTGTACAGGCCGCAGGGTATGCTTCCACAATCACTTTTAAAATATCAGACGAAATGGTGTATTTGTCCGATATTAAAAAGGTATCTTGGTTGTAACGTGCATCTTGGTGCAACGATGGCGCACCTGCGTGTAAATCACCGATTCGCATTTTATCCGCTTGCCAATAGCCCAGTGCAAATAAAACCAAGGTAAAACCTATGATCATTTTTGCTGTTTTAGGCTCGGTTGCTTTAACTAATAAATCGCGCATTGCATCGAGTATATTCGGTTTGTTGGCATCACCCGATTGAATATGGATGCTGTTTTCAAAACGCATATACGATGCCCATACAGGCAATAAAATAAGATTAGTAAATATAATAACAGCCACCCCTAAACTTGCTGTAATAGCCAGTTCACGAATGATGCCGATATCTATAGTTAAAAGTGTTAAAAAGCCAACCGTATCTGATAACAACGCAATCCCACCTGGTACCAGCAAAGCTCTAAAGCTAGATTGACAACATACGGCGGTCGTTTTGCCCTCAGTGACTTTTTTACCAATGGCGTTGATCATCTGCACACCGTGACTTACGCCAATAGCGAAGACTAAAAATGGCACTAAGATAGACATAGGATCAAGACCGAAGCCTAAGCTAGAAAGCAATCCTAACTGCCAAATAACGGCAATAATAGAACACACAATCGGTAAAATAGTGAGTTTCAAGCTGCCACAAAATAGCCATACCATGACGAATGTAAACGCAATCGCGATGGCAAAAAATAAAACAACCCCTTTTGCACCTTCAGCGATATCGCCAGCCATTTTTGCAAAACCGATAATATGAATACTGATATTATCAGTACTTAAGGGTTCACGAATTTCGGTTTCTAATTTTTTTGCAAAAGCGAGAGTGTCTAATTTTTCTTGTGTTTGCGGATCAGTCTCTAACAGTTGGGCGGTGACCATGGCACACGAATAATCGCTTGCTATCATACGACCAACTACTTTTGCCTTTTCAATGTTTTCTTTTACAACGCCTAACCCTTGCTTGTCTGCTTTAAAGTTAGCTGGAATGATAGGGCCACCGGCAAAACCGTCTTCAACGACTTCAACAAAACGGGCACTGGGTGAAAAGATAGAATTTACTAAAGGACGATTTACCCCAGGAATAAAATAAAGCTGATCGTGCACTGCTTTTAATTGGGTAAAAAATTCAGGATTGAAAATATCTCCGCTGTCGTCACATACGGAAATTAAAATACTATTTGCACCACCAAACTGTTTCTCATGTTTAGTGTATACCTTCATGTATTCATGATTGAGCGGAATATTTTTATTAAATGACGCATCAAGTTGAATCTGTGTTGCTTTAAAAACCAATAAACAGGTGATCAACACAAAACTTATGAGCACCACTAAGCGGTGTCTAAAAATCGCTTTTTCTAAAAAATCTAAAATTGCTTGCATTAAGGGGTCAACTCCTTCACTTTAATGCCATTTTCTGTCGCCAGAATAAGTCTATCTTTAACAATTACACCATCAAGTATTGCCTTACCATCGGCCAATTGCTCGTATGACAACTCATCATCTTTTAGATGAAAAATAACACCGCTATTAGCCAGTAATAGCCATTGTTTATTGTTGTAGTTGATAATGCTATTAATAGTGGCGGTTTTGTCATTTTCTAAATGCTGCCATTGTCCACTGTCGGTTTTATTTACGAAAATATTACCGCGTAGCCCTGCGACGATTTGTTGCGATGAATCAGAAGCAAAACCAAAAAACGAGCCAGGGTAAATTTCATCTAAACGTTGCCAAGTTTGGCCATCGTCATCACTTTTTGCCATTAAGCCCATCTCACCGACCAGCATTAAACCCGTGCTAGTCGGTTCTATGCGGTTAAAATGTGGCAAAATAGACGAAGTTTCTATTTCATACCCTTCGGGATCGGTTTGTTTTAAATCGTTTAAGTACGCTCTATCTTCACTAAATAACAGTGAATCTAAAAAACGTTTTTGCCAATGTTCGCCGCCATCACTGGTTTGATAAAACATACCGTAGGCGCCCACGGCATAACCATGTAAATCGTCTTTAAAATAAATATCTAAACAGGGTTTATCAAGTGAGGGCTTTGCTTGTTGTAACTGCCAGTTTTCACCACCGTCGGTGGTATTTATAATTGTGGCGTCATGTCCACATGCCCAGCCGTGAGAATCATTAGTAAATTCAACCGCCGTTAGTAATACTTGTGTAGGCACTGATTGTGCTTGTTGCCAATTGTTACCATCAACACTTTTAATGACCGTACCGTGCTTACCCACAGCAATGAGCCCTGCTGAGGTTTGTGTGATATCGGTAAGGAGTGCTTTATCTGCATTAATCGCGCTAATCGCACTTAAAGGTGCGTCTTGTGCAAAACTCGCACCGCTTAGGATCAGGCTGGCATAAACCAAATACTTCATAAATTAAATTCGCCTTGAACTGAGGATTTGTTTGTCTGTTATAAAGAGGAAAACCTGTGCGTTAATAGACAAACGCGATGTGAAAGAAGAAAGGCACCTAGGAAACTAGGTGCCTGCTTTTATACTATCTGCCAGCGCGACGTAAAGCGCTCGATGTGAACTCATTATCATTAAATGACTGAGAAAAATCATACATCTTTTCTTGGTTATCTAAACCAATGGCTAAGTAGCGACGTGAGTTAAGGTCGTGGTAAACCTCAAGCGTACTCCACTGAGTCGGTACTTCGTAGTAGTTAAGGCCATAAGCCATTGCTACACGATACAGTTGGTCGCGATTATCGTAAATATCGGTAACATGTACTTGCCAGCTGTCTTCATCAATATAGAACACACGTTTTTTATAAATATGGCGTGTGTCATCTTTTAAGTTCGCTTCAACAACCCACACACGGTGCTTTTCATAACGTGTATGCTCTGGGTTGATGTGGCCCGGCTTTAAAATATCATCATAGGTTAGCTTATCGCTGTGAAGCTTGTAGCTATTGTATGGGATGTAAAGCTCTTGCTTGCCTTTTAGCGTCCAGTTATAACGATTTGGTGAGCCGTTAAACATGTCAAAATCATCGGTAGTACGTAAGCTATCTGCTGCTGTACCCGGAGCATCATACGCTACATTAGGTGCACGACGAACACGACGCTGACCTGAATTATACGTCCACGCTTGACGTGGTGTTAATATTTGATCCATGGTTTCATGTACTAACAATGCCGTACCTGCTAAACGTGCTGGCTCTGTCACTTGCTGTTTAAACTTAAACAAAATATTAGAGTCTTGTAGTTCAGCCGGCGTTGCACTTGGATCAGAATATTTAACTAAGAGTTGCTCATCAAAGCCAACATAGTTGTACGACCCCGATGCTGTTGGCGCTGCTTGACCACCGAAGCGCTCAATTGATTGACCACGATAGCGAAGTAAATGGTTCCAAATTGCTTCTAAACCTGTTTTAGGAATTGGAAATGGAATACCAATTGCTGTGTTCTTAATCCCGTTACCACCTTCAACTAATTCAGCTGTAGTAGCAAATTTCTTTGTCGCATCGTATACAAACTGTGGGTATGACGCTGAACGACGTGTTTTGTAAATAGGCATTTTAAACGTATCTGGGTACGCTTCAAATAATGCTATTTGCCCTGGGCTTAAATTTTCTTTGTACTTATCAATATTGCTTTTATCTATAGTAAACAATACTTCATCAGTTGCGTAAGGGTCTAAGTGGTGCATACCTGGCTCATAACCTGCTGGTGCAGCAGTAATACCACCGTTCCACGCTGGGATTGAACCATCTGCATTAGCTGCTTTTTCTGCCCCAATTGGGCTTAGGTCTTTACCAAGACGCGCAGCTTCTTCTGGACTAATTTTAGCCAGTGCTGTGTGACTTGCAAACAAACTACAAAACGCTGTAGCAATGAGGGTAGGTTTTTTAATCATAATAATGTTACCCCTAGATAGAATATTTTAAGTTAAAAGAAACGTAATCTCGGTCAGAGAAAGTGTTGGTGTCGCCACCACCCCAAAATGAGTTGTAACTTACATCTAAAGACCATGCATTTTGGTAATTAAAGCTCATAGTAGCACCTAGTGACTTACGATCTTCAATGAATAAGAACATTGGATCAGGCGTATTACCATTAACATCATGCGAGAACACAAAACGAGGTGAGAAGTTAATACCATTGTAAATATTAAAGTAATCACCTTTGGCAATTAAGCGATAACCCCAAGACGACGCCGTAGCAAACGATTTTTGTTCAGGACCATTTGATAAAGCCATATGCAATGCAGAATAGTCTGAACTACCTGGGCCTTGCATAATACCGCTTCGACCAGTACCAGAAACATTTAAACGCATTTCATCGTATTCAGGCATATTGTTGATGCGAACACCACCAATTTCACCGACAACTGCCCAGCTATCAGCACCTAATGAAGGGCCGAATAAATGCGTTGCCGTAAACTGTAGCTGTGAAGTATTACGTTCAATGTAACCTTTAGCCAGCTCGCCTGGACCTACAACACTTGCAGCATCACCTTTACTCATTTGCGAAATACCCGCAAATTCAGGGCGTAAGCCGGCAATCGCTAATTGCTCAGGCATAGCTGCATAAAGTAATTCTACGTCATCGATTTGCAGTGGTTCGTCTTCACGGAAAGTGAATTCACCTGCAAACGCGGTTTCACCCAGCGAGGTATTAAAACTCAAACCATATAGTTTAATATCTTCAGGGTATTCGTTTGTCGCTTTAGCAAATGCTTTTAAGTCAGAGACGTTATCAGAGGTAATTTCAGTGGTGGCAATCATCGCTAAATCTTGTTGCAATGATGCTTGCGTGAAATTAGATACGCGGCCCGAAATAAGTGGACGGCGGCTGTGATAATTTACATGATAAAGTGCCACTTCTGTATCGTTCCACTCTGGTAAAAACATACCTAAGCGCAGACCATATTGACCGCCATCATCAGGCTCTGTTTTTCCATCATAACCTTTACCTTTAAGGGCAACCTTAGTTGGGTACGCTAAGTACATATTGGCCAGTAATTGTTGTCCAGCTGCACTTGAAGGGTCAATACCTTGGCTCGCAGCCACTTGGCCATAAGTTGCCATCAGGTTATTCAAGTTATCTGTTAAAAACGCTAAGTCAATATCAGGATTTGAGGTAAAACCAAGCTGTACATTTTGTTGATAACCGTTTTCAGCCGCAAAATCATTGGTAGAAAAATAAGTCCCTGCTGCAGGTAAACGTGTTTCATGCCATTGATACTGATAAAAGCCCTCTAAGGTCATGTTTTCTGTAAGCCCTAATGAGGCCCACAACATACCAACCGGAATAAACGCTTCTTTTAGTTCAGCACCAGGTGCTTTTAATCGGTCAATATCAACCGGGTTTACGTTAATACCATGAGAGATTAATGTACTTTCCCCCCAGTTAACCACTTGTTGACCAACTCGAATAGAAAGCGGGTTTTTGCCTTCATTTAAATCAAAGTTTGCCCACACATACGCATCAAGTAAGCGAATGTCAGCACAGCTTTGCTCTTTAGTATCATCATCATCACACGGATCTACACCCTGACCAGATGTTGGATTAACGTAGGCACGATCGCCGTCCATTAATTCAAAATCATAAAAATACATAAAACGAGTAAATAAGCCGTAGTTATCTTTACTTATTGATAGGTCATGCGTGCCTTTTAATAGCTTTGAAAAAGTTTCGCCGCTATCAAAGTTTAAATCGCCTGCATCACCATTATTTGAGTAAGAGCCCGGTTGAGCCCAGACATCTTGAGATGAATAAATTGTATTGATTGCTGGGTTATAACCTGTCCAATCAAATGATGGGTTATTACTTTTACCAATGAGGTTAAAGTCACGGTCTTCTACGCGAATACTTTGCCCATAAGAAAAAGTAGAGTCGAAAGCGATATCAAAACCGCCTACCTCAAATGTTGCAGCCTGTGTATGTGCTGCTGATAAACCGATAGCCGCAGCTGTTAAGCCGAGTACTATTTTATTTTCAACAAAAAGCGATCTTCTTATCATTTTGGTTCCCCCCTGTCGCGGGTATTTTTTGTGTGATCAAGTTATTGTTTTTAGTGTAATCGTAACGATAGAAGCGAATTAAACAAATTACAAATGGTCGCCTTCAATCAGTTATAAGTTTTTTATTTGTTTAACGTTTACGTATTGGTAAGACGTCATACCAGATAATTTATACACGTAAATTAACAATAGAACAAATCGAAATTAACAAAAAGGCAATATTTGTGTATATCTATATCACAAAAAACAACAGCTAGGCTACTCGTTCGAGACGGATGAACTTGTTTTCATTACTTAAAATAAGTCTAAACCGACCACGAATACCTAAACTAGACATGAAGGGCCGAAGATAATGCGCAGCAAAACGAATTGTTTTGCCGCTATCAGCTGTTACTTGAATTGAGCTATACCGGCCATGGTAATAATCCATGCACTCGTTATAGCTCAAATTTATATAAAAATAATGTTCTATCATGATTTATTGTAAAGCTTTTTCAACCTTTTCAAATAAATCATCGCTTAAACCTTCTAAATTCGAAAGGCGCTCTAATTGCGCTTTCATTGCAATTGCACGGGTTTCATCATAGCGGCGCCATGACATAAACGGCGTTAACATACGTGATGCATTTTGCGGGTTAATCGCATTAAGCTTAATTAATAAATCGCCAAGTAATGTATAACCTTGACCATCTAAGCGATGAAATTGTGCGGTATTAAAGTGCGAAAAACTCCCCACTAATGCACGAACTCGATTCGGATTTGAAAAATCAAAACATGGATGTGTATACAAGGCCTTAATTTTCTCAATGGCATCATCAGCGCTATTCATTGCTTGTAAAGCAAACCATTTATCCATTACTAGCACATCATGGCGCCATTGGCTGTCAAAATGCGCAAGTAATTGATTTGATAATGGGTGCGCAGCTTTAACTACACTGCTCAAAGCGCCAAGCACATTAGTCATATTTGTTGATGCTGCTGCCTGCTCAATTAAGCTTGCCGCCTCAGCACTGTCTGTTTTTGCTAAATAGTGCAAGCAAAGTTGTTTTAAAGCGCGAATAGCCACCGCTTTGGCACTCACACTACCATCATCGGTGATTGCCTGATAACAACTTAAAAACTCAGTATGTAGTTGTTTGGCAATTTGTTTTTCGAATAGCTCAATATTGGCAATAATGTCATCAACCGGAATAACGTCAAACTCCGCAGCTAAAGTATCAAAACTAGGCAGTTTTAAGAGTTCAGCAATCAACGCTAAATCACCCTCTCGTTGCGATATTAGCACCCTAAGTGCATCAATAACGGCATCGCTTAGTGGTGCATTACTAGCTGAAATAACGTTTGCCTTGAGTGCATTAATAAACAATTGTTGTTGTGCATCCCAGCGTGAAAAGTCACTGCGTGCAAAACGCATAATATGTAATAAATCAGCTTCAGTGATCTGTTGATTCAAAATACACGGTGCTGAAAAATCTTCTAGCAATACGGCGGTTGGACTGTGTTCAATATTATCAAAATGAAATGTTTGTTTAGCTTGAGTAACATTTAATACGCTATCAACCTTTTTACCTTGGTATCGCAATGCAATACTTTGGCCTTGCTGATCTAAAAGTTCAATCGCAAAAGGAATATGTAACATCGCATTATCAGGCTGATTCAATGGCGCAAGTTGCTCTATAGTGAGCGTGAAGATTTGTGCACTTTCATCATACGCTTTGGTAACGTTTAAACGTGGTGTCCCACACTGATTATACCAACGCTTAAATTGTGATAAATCAATTGATGATGCATCACTCATTGCCGCAACAAAATCATCGCAGGTAACCGCTTGGCCATCATGACGCTGAAAATACAGTGTCATGCCTTTTTGAAAATTTTCCTCACCCAACAATGTATGCATCATACGAATAACTTCAGCCCCTTTGTCATACACTGTAACGGTGTAAAAGTTATTCATTTCGATGACTTTTTCTGGGCGTATTGGGTGTGCCATTGGGCCGGCATCTTCGCTAAATTGATGAGTGCGCATCACTTTTACCGCGTCAATTCTATTTAGCGCACGAGAGCCTAAATCACTGCTAAACTCTTGATCTCTAAATACCGTTAAACCTTCTTTTAAAGACAGCTGAAACCAATCACGACAAGTTACACGATTTCCGGTCCAGTTATGAAAGTACTCGTGGCCAACAATAGACTCAATGGTGTGGTAATCTTTATCGGTTGCCGTTTCTTGATTTGCCAGCACGCATTTGCTGTTGAAAATGTTTAACCCTTTATTTTCCATTGCTCCCATATTGAAGAAATCAACGGCAACAATCATATAAATATCAAGGTCATACTCTAAATTAAAACGTGACTCATCCCAAGCCATCGCTTTTTTAAGCGACGTCATAGCATGCTCTGTTTTAGGTAAGTTTCCTTTATCGACAAATAACGCTAGGGTGACATCCTTACCACTGCGGGTAGTGTATTTATCGTGTAAAACATCAAAGTCCCCTGCCACTAGAGCAAACAAATAACTCGGCTTTTTGAACGGATCTTGCCATTTTACAAAATGGCGTCCATCTTGCGTTTCACCACTGTCCACTTGGTTACCATTAGAGAGCAAATGCGGAAATGCCGTATCGGCAATAATAGTGACATCAAAAGTTGAAAGTACATCAGGACGATCCATGTAGTAGGTTATTTTTCTAAACCCTTGCGCTTCACATTGAGTACAATAAGCGCCTCCCGATAAGTACAATCCCTCAAGTGATGTGTTTGTTTGCGGTGAAGTTTGCGTCACTATGCTTAACTGACATTCATCAGGCAGATTATTAATGATTAATTGCTGATTTATAATTTTATAATCTGTGAGCTCTGCACCGTCAATCGATAAAGAGATCAAAGTTAAGTCAATGCCATCTAATACCAGGGGGGCATTTGAATCACCCACGCGTTTAAGCGTTAATAAAGCATTTACTTGAGTCGTTAATGGCTGTAAGTCGAAAGTCAGCTCAGTATGCTCGATTGAAAAATCGGGGGCTTTATAGTCTTTTAAATATTCTGCTTGAGGTTTTTGTAGTTCAGTCATGATCACTCCAAAAAAATAGCCCCTTTTAGTGATAAAAGGAGCTACTTAAATTAAGCCGTTTGCTTAGGCTTGATACGCAGTATCTTAATACCTAAGTAAGCATAAATAACGGCTAAGAAAGGATTTATAAGGTTGAAAAATGCATAAAGTGCATAATCAAACGGATTGATTAATAGGACACTTTGCATATACGCACCACAGGTATTCCATGGTATGAGCGGGCTGGTAATTGTGCCACCATCTTCTAGTGTGCGTGACAAATTAACCGGCTTTAACCCGCGCTTTTTATATTCTTCTTTAAACATACGCCCGGGTACAACAATAGCAATATACTGATCGGCTGCGATAATATTGGTACCAATACAGGTAGCAATAGTTGAAGCAATTAATGAACCGGTACTTTTTGCGATTTTAAGAATACTTTTAACAAATATATCAAGTAGACCCGTTTTTTCCATAATCGCACCAAACATAAGTGCCGTCATGATCAACCATGTGGTTGTTAGCATGCCTGACATGCCACCGCCACTGAGCAAAGAGTCCATTTTTTCATCACCGGTACTAATAGTAAAACCGTCAAAAAAGGTGGTCCAAACCAGTTTAAAGTAACCAACAAACTCGCCTTGAGTCATATCTATTTGGTTAGCAATTAAATCAGATTGAAATAACAATGCCCATACAGCCCCTATTACAGCGCCAATAGAAATAGCCGGAAACGCTGGCATTTTTCTTATTGCTAAGACTAGTAACACAATTAAAGGCACCAACATTTCTAAACCAATATTAAAGTTTTGTTGAAGAATTGATGTTATTTCATCAATTTGACCCGACTCGCCTGCCGCGGTCGCATTGAAGCCCATAAATACAAAAATGATTAATGCAATCACAAAGCTTGGAACAGTTGTCCATAACATATGGTGAATGTGTTCAAATAAATCAGCGCCAGCAACAGCCGGTGCTAAATTGGTTGTTTCTGACAATGGGCTAAGCTTGTCGCCAAAGTAAGCGCCTGATATAACTGCACCGGCGGTAACTGTCGGCTCTAGGCCAAGTCCAGAAGCAACGCCAAGTAATGCGACACCTATGGTCGCTGCCGTGGTCCACGAACTACCAATACTCATTGCTACAATGCCACAAATTAAACAACTCGCGGCGTAAAACCAGCTAGGGTTGATAATTTGTAAGCCGTAATAAATTAAGGTCGGAACCGTTCCTGATAATAACCATGTTCCGATAAGTGCCCCCACCATGAGTAAAATTAAAATAGCGCTAAGAGATAAGGTAATTCCCTCAATCATTGCATCTTCTAATTTTTTCCATGTGTAGCCATTTTTTAAACCAATCAGTGCTGCAGCAAAAGTTGCAAACAGTAATGCAATTTGATTCGGGCCTGATGATGAATCATCGCCAAATAAGTACACGGCGGCACCTAACAAACAAATTAATACAGCAATTGGAATGAGTGCATCAAAAAGTGTGGCACTTTTAAGTGGTTTTTCTTCAATGGGCTTCAAAATATAGACTCCTACACACATTCGATGCATGTTGATTATTTTTATTAGCACGTACGCGCATTTATTGAGCAGTGTTGATCTAGCTCAACTTTTGGTAATCCGCGATTATAACAATTTAGCAAATTATCGATAGTAAAAAAGGCGCCTAAGCGCCTTTTTTTTAACGAGCAAAGCCTTAATTAGCGCTTAGCCATACGACCGTATCTAATATAATCTTGCGTTATTAGTGCCGCTTCTTCAAGGAATGGGTCGAGCTTTTCAATCACCTCTGGTACATCGTCAAGGTTTTCTACTGGCTCTTTACCTAAACGTTTTAAACGCTCGTTAGTACGAGCTAATGCACGTGCCTCATTTTCTTCTTTTTCTTTAATACGTTTTTTCTCAACTAAAGAAATCGTTTTACGATCTTTTTCTTCGTTGTAACGGGTAATATCTTCAAACACATAATTAAATTCAGGCTCTGTTTTAATTCGCTCATCATGTTGTTTTTCAAGATGACTGATGACCGGATCTAAACGCCCTATTTGTTTATACTGTGCTTTTACTATGCTATCCCATGGCAATGCATTGTCTTGTTTGCTTTCGCCCCACTCAGCTGGGTCAATGGCAGATGGGAACGTAATATCTGGGATCACACCTTTATGCTGCGTACTGCCGCCATTTATACGGTAAAACTTAGCAATGGTGTATTGCACACTGCCTAGCGGGTTATCGTATAAATCATAAGCGCGTGCGAGGCCTTTATGCTGCTGCACAGTGCCTTTACCAAAGGTTTGTTCACCTATGATAACTGCGCGGCCATAGTCTTGCATTGCCGCTGCAAATATTTCAGATGCAGACGCGCTGTATCTATCAACAAGTACCGTCAGTGGGCCATCGTAATAGGTAATGCCATCACGGTCTTTTTGCTCTTCAATGCGATTATTTAATGTATGAATTTGTACCACTGGGCCTTGATCAAAAAACAAGCCTGACAATTGCGTCGCTTCATATAGCGAACCACCGCCATTTTGACGTAGGTCTATAATAATACCGTCAACTTTTTGCTCTTTTAATTTAGCAAGTTCTACTTTTACATCTTTAGAAAGGTTGTTGTAAAAGCCAGGGATTTCGATTACCCCTATTTTACTAGTCAGATCTGAATAGCTGGCTTCAAATACTTCTGATTTTGCTGCTCGGTCTTCCAGACGAATTTTATCACGGGTTATCTCAACTACCTTTGGCGTACCGTGAGCATCTGCACCCTTTAAATATTGTAAACGTACTTTAGTGCCTTTAGGGCCTTTTATAAGATCAACCACGTCATCTAAACGCCAACCAATAACATCAACAAACTCTTCGCCCTCTTGAGCCACACCAATAATGCGATCATCGGCTTTAATCTGCTCAGATTTGTCTGCAGGGCCTCCTGGAACTAGACTACGAATAACCGTGTAGTCTTCATCAGGCGTTAATACTGCGCCAATCCCCTCAAGCTCTAAGTCCATGTCCATTTTAAATTGTTCAGCACGACGAGGTGACAAGTATGAAGTATGCGCTTCAATACTGCGTGCTAGCGAGTTCATTACAATTTGAAATGCGTCTTCAGATTTTGACTGAACAAGGCGTTTTTCTGCGTTTTTATAGCGCTTAGTCAACACCTCTTTAATGCCTGGCCAATCTTTGCCAGTCATTTTTAAACGCAGTGCATCATATTTTACCCGTTCGCGCCAAATTTCATCAAGCTCAGCTTGGGTAGTTGCCCACGGTGCATCTTCGCGGTCATAAAAATATTCATCTTCTTCGTCAAACGTCATTTCGTTTTCAAGTAGCGACAGTGAAAATTCATAACGTTCAAAACGGCGTTTAAGGCTTAAGTTGAAAATATCAAACGTAAACCCTAACTGGCCGCTAAGAAGCGCGTTATCAAAACGGTTACGATATTGCTCAAATGAGTCTACATCGCTTTTTAAAAACACGCTTTTATTAAAATCAAGGGACTCGATGTAACGATCAAATACTTTACTCGAAAGCTCATCATTAAATCGAACGGGTGTGTAATGTGAACGAGTAAATAGATTAGCCACTCGTTTGCTGGCTGTACCGTGCTGACTTTCTTGTTTTAACAAGGGTAAGTCTTCTAATGTTACCGGCTCTACTGCAGCAAATAACGAACCTGAAAACAGCGCAGCAACTAACGGAATGAGCGTAAACTTTTTACTCATACACAACTCCTTAATTTTTTTCGCAACTTAAATAATGTATAAGCTGTCGGCTTTGGTTTTTACTTGCATACCTGTCACTAGTTCAACGTGAACATCGTCTTTGTTTACTTCAGTGATTACTGCATTAACAAGTGCTTGGCCAAGTTTAACTTTAACCTTGTTATTAACCTTGACCTCGCCTGCAGGTAAAGGTTCAACTTTTCCTGAACGCTTAGGCGCAGCGGCTTTGGCAGGTTTTGCTGCAGCTGATGGATTTTTAGCTGAATGCGCTGGCTTCTTCTTAAAAGATTTTGCATCTGAGTCTTGACGTGGGCGTTGCTGCTTTTTGCGCTTTGCCATTTTAGCACGGCTTTCTTCCAACGCTTTTTGTGCGTGGTCGATATGCTCTTGCTCAACTTTCTCGCCTTGATTTCCGTCAAGATCAATACGGAACTCAGATTTAGTAACCGCTTCAAGATAGCGCCAGTTAGATGTGTATTTTCTAAGTGCTTGGCGTACTTGTGTTTTACTAACTTTTTCAGACCCTTCAATACGCTCAGCGATATCTTTAAAGATACCTACTTTAAGCGGCTGAATGCCTTCTTTTTGTTTAAAACATTGTGGAAATTCTTGGTATAAGAACTCCAATACTTCATTAATATCTTTTAGCTTGTTTGTGGTTTCCATTTTAGAACCTATTTAATCACATCTTTTCATCAAGGGCAGAATCAACATAGTGGATGCTCCAATCAACTAACTCTTCAAAGTCAGTTTCAATCACAGCCATATCACCACGTAAATGTTCCCAAATACCATTTATAATTTCATCAATTGAATCACAGTCTAAATCATCAGGTAGACGATCCCAGGCCATGTGAATCAAATCATTGAGCGTTTCCGCTACATGTTCTTCTTCACCTTCCCAATCACCTACATCTTGAACGGCGAATAGGTAATCTTGAACATTTAGCAAATCTTTCATTACAGGCTAGCCTCTAAGCATTTTACAAGTGCTTCAAGCCCTGCTTGGTCATCAGTATCAAATCGGCCAATACTTGGGCTATCTATATCAAGTACCGCAAATACACGGCCGTTTTTCATGATAGGTACAACTATCTCAGAATTTGACGCCGCATCACAGGCTATATGACCGTCAAACGCATGCACATCTGAAATTAACTGGGTTTGCTCGGTTGCCGCAGCAGTGCCACATACCCCTTTCCCTACCGGAATACGAATACAAGCTGGATTGCCTTGAAATGGACCAAGTACCAATTCTGTCGGTGAATCCATAAAATAAAAGCCCGCCCAATTCACATCTTCTAAAGAAGTAAATAACAGCGCGCTAATATTTGCCATATTGGCAATTATGTTTGATTCACCGCCTATCAGCGATTCAGTTTGCTTAACTAATGACTGGTAAAAATCGTGCTTTTGCATACCAAACTACTTCTTATTAAACATACAGTAGCTAAAGGTACTCTTTGTCACTAAAAATTGAAACCTTTTGCGGGTAAAAAAAAGGAAATTACATGGTTTTACGACACACTTGATTAAATATTCTGCAATTAGCTTTGTACCGATTTACGCAAGCCAAATAAAAACAGTCCTGCAGCAAATCCCGACATCACACTATTGATTAAAAATATCTCGCCAGTAGTCGCACTAAGCAGATAGCTAAAAATAGCGCCACCCAGTAAGCCAAGAGTTAATACCCCAGAATAATTCACCTTAGAATACTTAAACATAAGTAAGTAGCCTGGCACCACAAACGCAGCCATCGTTAACCCTACTATGTGGGCATTAGCAATGGCCGTCATCAATAGCCCTAAAAAGATAGACACCGCGTCACCACGCATAGTCAATGCGTAATATATTCCTAGCATACTGCCGATAATAACAGGAGATAATAATGAAAGTGCGACGCTTTTAGCAAGTTGATGTTTCATAGTAAGAACCTTAAATACACAAGCATAAATCTTATTTCTTAGCATGCCCTAAGAGCTGTAGCTTATAAATAGAGACTATGGTCGTATTTTTTAACTAAATATACTTGGTTTTGAGGTTAGGTATAGCGAAAATTAGACACAAAAAAGCCCGCTAATAAGCGGGCTTTAATATAATGGTGGAGAGATAGGGATTTGAACCCTAGAGGGGCTATAAACCCCTGCCGGTTTTCAAGACCGGTGCATTCGACCACTCTGCCATCTCTCCGAAAGTGCATAAACTACAAGTAAGAGAGTACTCATAGTTATTTTAATAAGGTGGTGGAGAGATAGGGATTTGAACCCTAGAGGGGCTATAAACCCCTGCCGGTTTTCAAGACCGGTGCATTCGACCACTCTGCCATCTCTCCGCACGGCCTGAATAATAGGGAAACCCATGGGCTTTGTGAAGCTTTTTTTTCAATTATTTGTTCAAGTGATTAAAAAACAACTAATTTGTTTAAACATAAAGCAAAAAGGGCGATTCCTATACGCCGAGTGAACTTTTATTTAAATTTAGTTGTCTATTGATCTACAAAGGTTTGCCCAAACATATAAGAGTTGGTAATCTAATTTTAGTTAAATTACAGGAACTACTTAGTTTCACTTACAGGAGCTCTACAATGGCATTTAATCAATCGTACAATACTGCAAAGCCGGTAATGTCGACCATTGAAACAAACAAAGTGCTTAAAAACACTTATTTTCTACTTGCAATGACACTTGCATTTAGTGCCGTCACCGCCGGCATTTCAATGGCACTGCAATTACCTTATTTCATGGGACTAGTGTTCACTCTGGTTTCGTTTGGCCTTCTTTTTGTTGTAAACAAAAAAGCCGACACAGCATCTGGTGTATTTTGGGTGTTTGCGTTTACAGGATTAATGGGCGCTGGTTTAGGCCCACTCCTTAATCACTATGCACAATTACCTAATGGCCCTATGCTAATTATGCAAGCGCTAGGTTCTACGGCGTTAATCTTCTTTGGTTTATCTGCTTATGCACTTAACACTAAAAAAGATTTCTCGTTCATGGGTGGTTTTTTAACTGTGGGCTTAATTGTGGTTATCGTGGCAAGTATTGTAAATATTTTCCTAGGTAGCTCTTTAATGTTTATGGTACTAAACGCAGCTGTGGTACTAATCATGTCTGGCCTAATTTTGTTCGATACGAGCAGAATCATCAATGGCGGCGAAACGAATTATATCCGCGCAACGGTTTCTTTATACCTGAGTGTGTACAACTTATTTACGTCTTTACTTGCGTTACTTGGCGCAAATAATGACTAATTAAATAGTTCTGTTAAAATAGCCCCTTTATTGGGGCTTTTTTATTGGAATAGTTTTGGCACGCTTTGTACTTTCTTTACATACTCCACCATCGGATCACGATACCACACAGCGAATTGTTAAATTTGCTCACGCCTGTTTAGCACAAGGGCATAGTGTTGATGCAATATTTTTATACCAAGATGGTATCTATCATGCTTCTACTCATTTTGAGCTTGCCTCAGATGAGCTCAATTTATCCTCACTTTGGCAGCAGCTAGCCGACAAAAATATTAATTTAATGCTGTGCGTTACCGCAGCTGAAAAGCGTGGCTTAGATATGCAAAATACTGGTGTATTCGCTGTAGCAGGCCTCGCTGAATTTGCTATGTTAGCCAGTGAAGCAGATAAATGGATACAATTTAAATGATTAATGTACTCGTTATTAGTCAATCAAGTCCATTTGATGACATGCATATTCGCGATGCACTCGATATGACGCTTATTTTTGCCGCAGTTGATCAAAATATAAGTTGGTTGTTTAGCGGTCCTGCGGTGTTAGCTCTTAAAAAAAATCAAAGCCCGAATAGTTTGGGGCTTAAAGATTTTTTTAAAAATATTAAAACCCTAGAAATATATGATGTTGACAATATCTACGTGTGTGAGAAGTCACTCATTGACTACGGTTTAAGTAAAAATGAGCTACTTATTGAAGTAAAAACCGTTAACTTTAATGCCCAAAAACAGTTAATTCAAAATCAGCAGCACGTGGTAACGCTATGAGCACTTTACATATATTTTCAAAACCACTGAATTACTACAGTGCAAACAGTCTCGATAATCTGATTATGCTAACAGACTCGGTTTTATTAGTGGGTGATGCCTGTTTTGCTAAAGGGCAATACAGACAATTTGCCGATTCGCTTTATATTTTAAAGGACGATGCAGCGGCGCGTGGTATCTCTTTAAATTTGAATGATAAAGCGATTAGCTATGATGAGTTCGTTACCCTAAGTTTATCATCTAAACAATCAATTACTTGGTGATTTATGCTGGAATTTAATAATCAAACAATAGACACAGATAAGCAAGGTTACCTGCTAGATCATACTGATTGGTCAAAAGAGTTAGCCGATGTTATTGCACAACATGAAAGCATTATATTAACCGAGCAGCATTGGGAAGTTGTTAACTTTGTGCGCGCATTTTATCTAGAATACAACACCAGTCCAGCCATTAGAATGTTAGTCAAAGCGATGGCTAAAGCGCTCGGTGAGGATAAAGGTAATAGCATGTACCTGTATAAGCTTTTTCCGAAGGGACCGGCCAAACAAGCCACTAAAATTGCGGGCTTACCTAAACCTGCACGGTGTATTTAATGAAACACAAAGCTACAAACACGTCATCTTCAACAAGTAAACGCAATACAGGTCGTACATATTCGCGCAGTGCTGTAAAAAAGAGCCCGATAAAAAGAGCAATTAAGCCGCAGATAGCCCAAAGCGATAAAAAAGTTATTTTATTTAACAAACCTTATGATGTCCTTTGCCAATTCACAGACGAGCAAAATAGACAAACACTGGCTAATTTTATTCCTATTAAAGATGTTTATGCTGCGGGTCGCTTAGACAGAGACAGTGAAGGCTTGTTATTATTGACCAATTGCGGAAAATTACAAAATACCTTAACCGCTCCTGGTAAAAAAACCAACAAAACGTACTGGGTACAAGTTGAGGGGGTGCCTAAAGAAGCATCTATTGATGCGCTCAGTCAAGGGGTCGAACTCAAAGATGGATTAACCTTACCTGCACAGGTAAAGTTAATCGATGAACCAGCGCTTTGGCCACGCACTCCCCCAGTGAGAGAACGTAAATCAATTCCAACATCTTGGTTGAGTATCACTATAAACGAGGGGAAGAACCGTCAAGTTCGACGAATGACCGCACACATTGGCCACCCAACGTTACGGTTAATTCGCTATAGTATTGGTAAATACACACTCGATGGAATTGAAACAGGTCAATATAAAATCAGTGGGCCACCAACCAACAGTTAATACTTTACGTTAGCCTTTGCTTATCTGGTATTAAAAGCAAAGGTTAAACATGCTGTGTTATTCATGCCTTCCTAAGGCAATACAATTTCTGCCCTGCCTTTTTGCATAATACAGCGCACTATCCGTTGCTTTAAAAAAATCGACATGGTTAGTTTTTTCGCCATGTTTTACCGTATGAACTCCCATACTCACAGAGAGAAAGCCAGTAAAACTATCTTCATGAGCTATCGCTAAATCTTCAATAGATTTTTGTATTTGTTCTGCAATAAAGAGTGCACCTTGATTATCTGTTTGTGGGAGTAAAACAACAAACTCTTCTCCGCCATAGCGCGCTACAAAGTCCTCAGGACGACTGACTGTTTCTGCTAGCTTTTGCGCTACGCTACGTAAACACTTATCCCCTGCAATATGACCATACCTATCATTAAATTTTTTGAAATTATCTATATCAATAATGATCATAGAAAGTTGAGTATTTACTTTTATCAGTTTTTTAAATTCAGCATGTAATTTTTCGTCAAAACGGCGTCTGTTGGCAATTTTAGTCAATGAGTCTAAAAAGGCCATATCGCTGAGTATCTCTTGGGTTTTCAAACGCTCCGTCGCATCGTTAAATACAGCAATAAATTCACTTTCTACACTAATACCTGACACTTGCATTATCACTTTCGAACCATCTTTACATACAATTTGATAGTCATTAGCAGGAATATCGTCATTATTTTTATTTGCCTGCGCTAAAGACTCACCCCACATCGTTTGAGCAGACTCTCTATAACTAGGCTCAGGATACGCGACCTTCCACCACTGTTTTAAATTAGGGATATCATCAATTGTATAGCCAAATACATCTACAAAGCGTTGATTAAGCTTTAAAATATCGCCGGTTACCATACAAACATTACACACGGGCAAAGGCAAAATAGTAAATAATTTTGCATAATGGCTCAGCTCATGTTTTCGCATTGGATGTTCAGTTGCACTACTAACAAAACGCTGCTGTTCAACGTGTTTCATTT
The DNA here is from genome assembly GCF_005886135.1 of Pseudoalteromonas sp. S4741. NCBI lineage: Bacteria > Pseudomonadati > Pseudomonadota > Gammaproteobacteria > Alteromonadales > Pseudoalteromonadaceae > Pseudoalteromonas > Pseudoalteromonas sp. S4741. The sequence continues at coordinate 67,813 of NZ_PNCN01000062.1, forward strand.
CAAGAGAAGCATTCATAGTGGCAACAAAATGCCATTCTAACCACCACTTTTCTAGCTGCTTTAAAATGACTTGTTGAAAGGGATTAATAAAGTCTAAAGAATGTTCAATGAGTCTAAATAGCGCTGAAATAGGGTTGGGTTCTTCAAAGCGGTAAGGACGAGGAACCCTAATGGTTTGATAAAACAGTTGGTAAGCTGATTCTTTAACGTTATGTGGTAATTGTTCTGCTACTAAGCAATCATCGCGTTGTACCTTTGTTGATAACTCAACAACGTAAGATTTTACCTTTTGTGCTTGAGAAGCATAATTCATATATTCATTCCATTGACTATATTATAAATACTTATTTGAGTGTTTATTCAATTTAAACTCATCTAAAGGTATTGCATAATCATTTGGTTGTAAAGGTTTGTTAATGAACAATAATAAATATATTCTTTGATTTTCTATAAACAGTACTAACACCTTAAATAAATAACATTTACTCATCATTTATAACTTAAATGAGTGTTTATAATTTAATGGCCTGACATCTAGGACCTGTTGTTCTTTGCAAATTAAAATGTGTTCAAACAAAGGGGCTATAATATCACCGCAAAATGTGTAATCAAATCGGCTAAGTAAAAATCGACTAACAAAGAGTAAATCATCCCTAACCAACATAAAAAAAAGCAACAAAATCTATTCAATAGCCCTTCCTCTCTTTAAGCACTTACAAAATACATGCTATAATCGCGGCCTTTCCAAGTTAACAGTAATCTGTATAAGCGAAATTATTCATGAGCGAAAATAGTCACATTAAAGTCATCGTTGGTATGTCCGGCGGTGTTGATTCTTCTGTATCTGCATATTTATTAAAACAACAAGGCTACCAAGTAGAAGGCTTGTTTATGAAGAACTGGGAAGAAGATGACAATGATGAATATTGCGCTGCCGCTGAAGATTTAAAAGATGCCCAAGCTGTCTGTGACAAATTAGGTATTGAACTTCATACCGTTAACTTTGCAGCGGAATACTGGGACAACGTATTCGAATACTTTTTAGCAGAGTACAAAGCTGGTCGCACACCTAACCCAGACATAATGTGTAACAAAGAAATTAAATTTAAAGCCTTTTTAGAATTTGCGGCTCAAGCACTTGGTGCTGACTTTATAGCAACGGGCCACTACGTGCGTCGTGAGCTCAGAGATGATAAATATGTTATGTGCCGTGGCCTAGATGATAATAAAGATCAAAGCTACTTTTTGTACACATTGAGTCATGAACACATCGCGCAAACGCTGTTCCCTGTCGGAGATATTGCCAAGCCAGAAGTGCGCCGTATTGCTGAAGAGCAAGATTTAATTACCCACGATAAAAAAGACAGTACTGGTATTTGTTTTATCGGTGAGCGTAAATTTAAAGATTTCTTACAAAAATTCTTACCTGCTCAACCTGGTGTTATTGAAGACACAGATGGTAACAACGTTGGTGAACATGAAGGGTTGATGTACCACACCTTAGGTCAGCGCAAAGGCTTGTTAATTGGTGGTATGAAAGAAGGCTCAGGCGAACCTTGGTATGTTGTAGACAAAGATGTTGAACGCAATGTATTGATTGTGGGCCAAGGTAAAAATCACCCTCGCCTTTACAGTAATGGCCTAAATGCCAACCAATTACACTGGGTAGATCGTGTTGGTCCTCAAGGTACTACTCGTTGCACCGTAAAAACACGCTACCGTCAAGAAGACCTAAGCTGTACCTTGTTAGTCGGTGAAGATGGTATGGCACGCGTATTATTTGATGAGCCACAAAAAGCGGTAACACCAGGACAATCTGCCGTATTTTACGCTAATGAAGTGTGTTTAGGTGGTGGTATTATTGACTCGGTGATCAAATAATGAATCAACATCAAGTCATGGCGCTTGCAGCCATGTGTCAAGTGGCTAAGCAAGTTCAGAAGGTTGCTCAATATGGTCGCGTTGATGAACAAGATTTATCGATTTTATTATCAAGTATTGTGCAAACCTCGCCAGCTTCCCCAGAAGATGTTTATCAAGGTGAACATAACTTACGTGACGGCTATAAAACATTGATGGCACAATTGAGTGCCGGTGCTCAAAAAGATGTAGAAATAGTCAAATATGTGGGTGGTTTAATGCAGTTAGAGCGTGCGCTTAGTGCTAACAGTAAAAGCCTCAATGAATTAGGTAAACGTATTGATGATATTCATCGTCGTTTAGATCATTTTGCTATTACCGATGACAGTGTTGTCGCCGGTTTAGCAGATATATACTCGTCGGTGCTAAGCCCCCTTGGGCACCGAATTCAGGTTTATGGTAAACCCGAGTTATTAAAACAGCAGCTCACGCAAAATAAAATCCGCGCATTACTTTTAGCCGGAATTCGCAGTGCAGTATTATGGCGACAAATGGGCGGCAAACGTCGTCATTTCTTTTTTGCGAAAAGAAAAATTCTCGCCATAGCTAAAACAAAAATTTAATTATCGTTCAAACTAAAATTTAGGAGTTATTATGGAGCTTTCAGCGTTAACGGCTATCTCTCCGGTTGATGGTCGCTACGGCAGCAAAACCACTGAACTACGCAGTATTTTTAGCGAATTTGGATTAATCAAATACCGCGTAACCGTTGAAGTGCGTTGGTTGCAAGCGTTAGCTGCAGCAAGCGAGATTAAAGAAGTCCCCGCTTTTAGCGACGAAGCAAATGCGCTGTTGAATGCAATTGTAGATAACTTCTGTGAAGCTGATGCTCAGCGAGTTAAAGACATCGAACGCACGACAAACCATGATGTTAAAGCCGTAGAGTATTTACTAAAAGAAAAAGTAGCTGATAATGCTGAGCTACACGCAATTAACGAATTTATTCACTTTGCCTGTACTTCTGAAGATATTAATAACCTATCTCATGGTTTAATGTTAAGTGAAGCGCGTAACCACGTCGTTTTACCTTATTGTGATGAGTTATTAAGCGCCATTAAAGAAAAAGCAATTGAGTACAAAGCCATTCCAATGATGACTCGTACACATGGACAGCCTGCAACGCCTTCGACTATGGGTAAAGAGTTTGCAAATGTTTACATGCGTTTAAAGCGTCAACGTGACCAAATTGCACAAGTAGAAATGCTAGGTAAAGTAAACGGTGCTGTGGGTAACTACAATGCACATCTAAGTGCGTACCCTGACTACGATTGGCATACCCACGCCGATAAGTTTGTAACTAGCCTAGGTTTAACACTCAACCCGTTTACCACGCAAATTGAACCGCATGATTACATAGCAGAGCTTTTTGATGCAATTGCACGCTTTAATACCATTTTGCTCGATTTTGACCGCGACATGTGGGGCTACATTGCACTTAATCACTTTAAGCAAAAAACCATTGCCGGTGAAATTGGCTCATCAACTATGCCACACAAAGTGAACCCGATTGATTTTGAAAACTCAGAAGGTAATTTAGGCTTAGCCAATGCTATCTTTGGTCATTTAGCACAAAAACTACCTGTGTCTCGCTGGCAACGTGATTTAACTGACTCAACCGTATTACGTAACTTAGGTGTAGGTATGGGTTATGCGGTAATTGCATACCAATCAACCCTTAAAGGTGTAAGCAAACTTGAAGTAAACGAGCAACGTTTAGCAGATGAGCTTGACCAAAACTGGGAGCTGCTTGCTGAACCAATTCAAACCGTTATGCGTAAATACGGTATTGAAAAACCATATGAAAAGCTAAAAGATTTAACCCGTGGTAAACGTGTAAATCAAGAAATTATGGCTGATTTCATCGATGGTTTAGACCTACCAGAAGCTGCAAAAATTGAAATGAAAAAACTAACGCCGGCTAACTACATTGGTCGCGCTGTTGAGTTTATTGATGATTTAGTTTAATCACTCAAATCTACTAATAAAAAGCGAAAGGTACCTGCCTTTCGCTTTTTTCATTTAGGTCTTAACGTTATAGGCATTCTATGTATCAATTAAAAATAAATGAATTATCAGAGCAAGCGTTTTTAAGTCAATATTGGCAAAAAAAACCACTGTTGATCAAAGCTGGTTTTAAAGATTTTCAAGATCCACTTGATGCGAATGAACTCGCAGGCCTTGCTATGGAAGACAGCATAGAATCGCGTATTATTACTAACCACAATCAACAATGGCAATCGCATCAGGGACCATTTGACGATTTTGAAATACTCACTGATCAGCACTCGACACTACTCGTGCAAGCAGTGGATCATTGGCATCCAGAGGCTGCTCAGTTACTTGAACCTTTTCGTTTTATACCTAATTGGCGAATAGATGATTTGATGATCAGCTACTCAACCCCCGGTGGCGGTGTTGGCCCACACCTAGACCAATACGATGTATTTATTATTCAAGGTGAAGGTAAGCGCCATTGGCGGGTAGGATTACCCGACCCAACACTAAAACAGTTTGCTCAAAATAAAACATTACTGCAAGTTGAAGCTTTTAGTGCAGTAATTGATTGTATTTTGGAGCCCGGTGATATTTTATATATACCACCCGGTTGTCCTCATGAAGGCTATGCGGTTGAGAATGCACTTAACTATTCAGTCGGTTTTAGAGCACCTAATCAACAAGATTTACTTTCAAGTTTTGCTGATCATATTATCGACACAGAAAGCGGCCAAAAAAGGTATACCGACCATACCCTCGCCCTGCGTGATTCTAAAGGTGAGCTAACACAAAGCGAAGTCGATAAAGTAAAAACGTTAATGCAAGCATTGCTAGAAGACGAGAGTTTATTTAAACACTGGTTAGGTAATACCCTTAGCCAACCTAAGCATGATATGGACTTAGCCCCTGAAGAAGACCCATTTAGTGTCGAACAAATACAACAACTGCTTGAAAACCAAGTAACATTTGAGCGTTTAGGGGGCACACGTGCTATTTATCAATGTATGGATACAGAGTTACTTCTAAGTATCAATGGCGAAAACTACGCTTTACCCTTATCTGATTTAGAAGCGGTAAAACAGCTTACTGATTTTATTGAATTTGATAGTAGCGTGCTTAATGCAACCACACCTAGCCTAGATTTTATCGAAACTTTTACTACACTGGTTAATGAGGGTATTTGGTTTAGCTAGGAGGAGGTCATGGTTTATACCGTTGACAAAGTTGATTGGCAAAGTGAAAAAAGTCAACTGCAACATATAAGGGAGCGAGTGTTTGTATATGAGTTACATATTCCTAAACGTATTGAGTTTGATAACTTAGATGCACTCGCTCAACATATTCTGGTCACCGATAATATGCACTCACCTGTTGCCACAGGTCGATTATGTAATGATGGTTTAATTGGTAGAATCGCCGTATTGCCGCAGCATCGCAACCGCAATGTTTATAAGTCACTGCTTAATTTCATTGTTAAATTAGCAGCGGAGCAAGGTATTGAAGCAATCAGTATTAATTGTATTTTAAACGAAGTAGAACGATTCAAAAATAATGGGTTTACTGTGCAAGGCCACGTCTTTATGGAAGCAGGTATCCCAAGGCAACGTATGCAGTGCCCTATTGCATGCTTTGAAACACGACCATTTACCTTAGTGCATTAACGAAAAAACGAGCCACTTGGCTCGTTTTTTTCTTTATTCTTGTCGGTAATCTTTGAAAAAACGCTGCATTTTCATCATTGCACTCGATAAATCATCTTTATTAGGTAAAAACACCAATCTAAAATGATCAGGCTCTGGCCAGTTAAAGGCGCGCCCATGTACTAACAATATTTTTTCTGCTTTTAACAAATCAAACATCATTTGTTCATCGCTTTTAATATTGAATTTAGCGGTATCCACTTTAGGGAAAGCATAAAGCGCCCCTTTAGGCTTTTTACAACTAATTCCATCAATCGCATTTAAGCCGCGCCAAGCAATATCACGTTGCACATATAAACGCCCACCGGGGTCAATTAAGCTATCAATTGACTGAACGCCACCCAATGCTTGCTGAATTGCATATTGTGCGGGCACATTGGCACAAAGACGCATTGAGGCAAGAATATCTAAGCCTTTAATTAAATCTGTCATTAATGCGGTGCGACCACTTAACACCATCCAGCCCATTCTAAGCCCAGCAGCACGGTATGTTTTAGCTAAGCCATTAAAGGTGATGATAGGGAGATCATCGCATAATGAACCAATAGAAGTATGGGTAACACCGTCGTATAGAATTTTCTCGTATATTTCATCGCTTAACAGCAAAAGCTTGTGCTCTCGAGCAATATTGATCAATTCTTCAAGTAAAGCGTCACTGTACACAGCCCCGGTTGGGTTGTTAGGATTAATTAGCACCAATGCTTTGGTTTTAGAGGTGATTTTACTCTTAATATCATCAATGTCAGGAAACCAATCTTGCTCTTCATCACACAAGTAGTGAACCGGATTACCACCTGCTAATTTTACCGAGGCTGTCCAAAGCGGATAATCTGGAGCGGGAATTAACACTTCATCATCATTATTCAACAGTGCTTGAGTAACCATTTGGATAAGCTCACTCACACCGTTGCCAATGTAAATATTATCAACGTCTAAATTGTGTAAGCCACGCTGTTGGTAGTGCTGATAAATAGCAACACGCGCAGAATAAAGACCTTTAGAGTCACAGTATCCTTGAGCTGAATATAAATTACGGATGATATCGCGATGCATATCTTCAGGCATATCAAAGCCAAATGCGGCGGGGTTACCTATATTAAGCTTTAATACCTTTTGGCCCTCATCCTCCATTTTTTTAGCTTGCACTAAAACGGGACCTCGGATGTCATAACAGACGCCGTCTAATTTATGACTCTTTTTTATTTCTGACATTGTTACCTCTAAAGAGCAAGTTAGCCATTAGACTAACGCAGTAAAGCCGTGAATTACTAGGAAAATTAAGCGCTTAAAACTGAAAAAAATTCACGTTAACACTCTTTTTTATTACTATTGAAACGCGTTTAGCGCCCAGCTAACCATGCATTTAGTTTTGCTTGTGAACCAGTAACTTGCGCCATTAATCCATCGGCTGCATTAACAGCCTGCTCGTCATTCCCGTTATTTAAATTATATTCAATTAAACGAGCAACTTCGGCTAAACTTGCCGCACCAAATTGAGCGGCGTTTGATTTAAGGCTATGAGAGTGGCGAATAGCAGCCTCTTTATCTTGCCCAAGCGCAGCAATTGCTTCGTTCCCCAATCGCTCAAATTCCGCACAACAAAACTCCAGCGTATCTGGAAATTGTTCACCTAATAGCGATTCCATACTTTCTAAAGCGGATTCGTCAATATTGATCTCTGTCATATTCATGCCCTTCAATACGGTCCATCGATTTTCTTCTTATCTCTTACTCTATATCTAAGCACAAAAAAAACCAACTTTATTAGTGCAAAAATGTATAATTACGGCAAATGTACCAACGAAATAGTGTATTCTATGGCACGTCCTCTTTGTAAACAGTGTAACTTTTCGCTAAGCACTTGTATTTGCAGCGCAATTACCCGTGTTACTAACCAAACTCAGGTTATTATTTTGCAGCACCCCAATGAAGCAAAAGTTAGCAAAAATACGGCGCAGCTATTAGCTTTAGGTTTAACCCACTGTAAAATTATTAAAGGCGAAAATAATCAAGACTTCGCCTGTTTACAGAACCTGCCTATTGAATCGAGCGTATTACTCTACCCAAGCGAGCACGCCGTAAAATTAGACCGACCGAATAGTAAAGAAAACCTTCCAGAGATTACGCATTTAATTGTGATTGATGGTACATGGAATAAAGCCTTTAAAATTTTGCAATTAACCCCGTTATTACAACAGTTTAAAACGGTAAGCTTTAGCCATATTCCCACCAACCGTTATGCTATTCGTAAAGCCCCTAGAGCAGATAGTTTATCGACACTAGAAGCAGTAGCACATAGTTTATGGCTCATAGAAGCACTAAGCCCTGCGCCCTTGTATGGTTTATTAGAGGAATTAATAAAAAAACAAACCCAACACATGCCCGCTCACGTAAAAGCACGTTACTTGTAATGTATGAGCTGAAATAAAATAACCGATGCGTAATACCACATCTCGATTAAAACGCGGATTTTCTCGCCAAGGCCCCGACTATCGTTTTGACGATCAAGTCGATTTTAATGATATAAGAACCACTTTTGGTTTTCGTTCTATGGTGGTTGGTAAATGGGTTACTAAAGAAGAGCGCTTTATTAGTGCCAACTTAATTTATGATGCGCTGGCTGATTTAGCGCAGATTTTGCATTTACCACCCACTGCCATTGGCCTGCGTGGCAAACTTAATTTCGCTTTTGGTCACGGTGGACAAAAAGGCGTGCAAGCACATTATAATGCGTATGACCAAACCTTAGCACTGGCTAAAAATGCAGGCGGTGGCGCTTTAGCCCATGAATGGTTTCATGCTTTTGATCATCATATTAGTAAGCATTTGTTTAAATCAAAAACCCGCTTTGGTTTCGCTTCTAAGTTATGGTTATCACACTCTCCCGACTTAAGCCATCCACTTAATGATGCACTTAATCAATTTTATAAACAGGTGTTTTTAGAGCAAAGCGGTGAAAATGCCAATGAATTTGTAAATAAATGCATTGCGTTTGATAAAGCGCATAATCAGCAGTATATGAGTATGCCAGAGGAGCTTGCTGCTCGGTGTTTTGAAGCCTGTATCAACGAGCATCAAACAATCAAAAACAGTTTTTTAGTCGGCGGTTTGAGTAATAATAACTTAATTTATCCTGAGCTAAAGCAAACGTTACACGCCAATGAAGCGCTTAACCATTATTTTCAACTATTAGGTTATGCGCTTCATCAACTAGAAAAATAAGCTATTGTTTAGCTCAGTTATTTATCGTCACTGATACGACTTGCTACCGCACTATTCTGATCTTTATATTTTGCATCAATGCGGGTGTTATAAGGGCTTTCACACGGACCGGTAAGTGTTTCAAAACTCATTGCGCCAATTTTCATCATAGGTCTGAGCGCAAGCGGCAGCTTACCCGAGTTATAAAACTCTAAAACAATATTACCACTCCAACCAGGATCGATTCTGTGTGCTGTAACATGCACCATTAAACCTAAACGTGCCAGCGATGAACGCCCGTCTAACCAACCAACAATGTCTGCAGGTAGGGTTACTTTTTCATAGGTTATTGCCAACGCAAGCTCGCCAGGATGTAGAAAAAACGCTTCGCCTTCAGCTAATACAATTTCGTCGCTCATGATTGATTCTAACGCTTTATTAAGCTGATCTTTTGGACCACTTAAATCAACATAAGCGGCATTATGGGCATGAAATGTTCTAAACTTATTACCTAAGCGAAGATCAGCGGTAACCCCTGAAATCATTTCACTCGTTGGCGCGGGCTCGATAACAATGCGCCCATCGTTTAAGTATTCTTTAATATGTGTATCTGAAAGTCTCATTTTTAATCTTCCGTAATCACAACGTCAATCGCGTTGTGATGTTGTTGATAGTAAAGCGTGCTGGCAATCAATCGTGCGGCCGCGCTGTAAGTTTTGCTAATAACCGCATCTGTATCATCGGCAATCAACTTACCTTGCTCAGAGGATTCTCTGATATCAATCGCAAGCGGAATATGCGAAAGCACAGGCACACCATGCTTAAGGGCTAATTTTTGTGCACCGTCTTTACCAAATACATGATTGGCCTCGCCGCAATGCCCACAAATGTAATGGCTCATATTTTCAATCAAACCGAGCACTGGCACATTTACTTTATTAAACATAGCAATACCCTTTTGCGCATCAGCAAGCGCTAAGTCTTGTGGCGTCGTGACAATCACGGTGCCACTGGCTGGCACTTTTTGGCTCATGGTTAATTGAATATCACCGGTACCTGGCGGCATATCTACAATTAAATAATCAAGTTCACCCCAATCGGTTTCATTTAAAAGCTGACTAAGCGCGCCTGAGGCCATTGGGCCGCGCCATACGGTGGCATCATCGCTGGGGACTAAAAAACCGATAGATTGCGCTTTAATACCATTGGCATCAAACGGTTGTAATTGTTTATTGTCTTTTGTAACCGGCTCACTGCCAACTAATCCTAACAACATAGGAATTGACGGACCGTAAATGTCGGCATCTAGTATGCCTACTTTTGCGCCTTCATTTTTAAGCGAGCCTGCCAGATTAACGGCCGTAGTAGATTTACCCACCCCACCTTTTCCTGAGGCAACTAAAACAATATGTTTAATGGCTTTAAATTTCGCAGGCTCTTTAAGGTGAACACTGGCCGTTACGTTTACATCAATCTTTAAACGCTCAGTCAAAAATTGAGCCACATGCGGCATTTCAGATTGCGCCGCAAAAGGGAGATTGAGTTTAACCGTAATTGATTTATCGGTGTTTTGAGTGATATCAGCAATGAAATCTTGCTCAATACCCACAGCGAAAGCGGCACTGCGATAGGCCGCTAGAGCAGAAATAATCGGTTGTTTTTGCACCGATTTTGCAGAGAATAGTTTCGACAGTCCAAACATAGCAATAAAATAGCGTTTCTTTGATGAAAAGTGCCACGGAATTATGTAACATTCAGGGCATTAACACCAGTCAATTAGTAAATATCGATAAGCAGTGTGCTCTGTTATCACTTTGCTTATCGATAATGTAATAATTTTCATCTGTTCCTGACTAGGAACGCTTAATTCGGAATGATTATGGCACAGCGAAAGATCCTGATTACTAGCGCATTACCTTATGCCAATGGCCCTACCCATTTAGGGCATTTATTAGAGTATATTCAAACTGATATTTGGTCGCGTTTTCAAAAACTACAAGGCCACGAAGCGTACTATGTGTGCGCCGATGATGCTCATGGCACACCTATTATGCTTAATGCGCAAAAGCAAGGGATCACGCCTGAGGAAATGGTAAAAAACGTTAGCATCGAGCGCCAACGCGACTTTGCTGACTTTAATATCAAATTTGATAATTACCACAGTACCCATAGCCAAGAGAATAAAGAATTTAGTGAGCTTATTTATAACCGCCTTAACGATGCAGGTCATATCAAAAAGCACACTATTTCACAGTTATTCGATCCAGAAAAAGGCATTTTTCTGCCAGATCGCTTTGTTACTGGCACGTGTCCTACATGTAAATCGGAAGATCAGAACGGGGATAGCTGTGATGCCTGTGGCGCAACCTATAGCCCAACCGAGCTAATCAACCCACGCTCTGTTATGTCGGGTGCTGAGCCTATCTTAAAAGATTCTGAGCATTACTTTTTTGATTTACCCGCCTTTGAAGACATGCTTAAAGAGTGGCTACACTCAGGCACAATTCAACAAGAAATGGCCAACAAGTTAGATGAGTGGTTTGCAGATGGTCTCCAACAATGGGACATTAGCCGTGATGCACCTTATTTTGGTTTTGAAATTCCAAACGCACCAGGTAAATACTTTTACGTATGGCTAGATGCGCCTATTGGTTATATGGCGAGCTTTAAAAACTTATGTGATAAACAGGGCATCGACTTTGATGCATTTTGGCAAGAAGGTTCAGACGCTGAGCTTTATCACTTTATTGGTAAAGACATCATCTATTTCCACAGCCTATTTTGGCCTGCTATGTTAGAAGGCGCTCAATTTAGAAAGCCAACTAATGTATTCGCCCATGGTTTTGTTACGGTCAATGGCGCAAAAATGTCTAAATCAAAAGGCACGTTTATTAAAGCGCGTACTTATCTAGATAACCTAGACCCAGAATTTTTACGTTACTACTACGCAGCTAAACTTAATAGTGGCATTACCGATTTAGATTTAAACCTTGAAGATTTTGCACAACGTGTAAACTCAGACTTAGTGGGTAAAGTAGTGAATATTGCCAGTCGTTGTGCTGGTTTTATTACTAAAAAGTTCGACGGTAAGCTGAGCAATACAGTTATGCAACCTCAATTGCTTGCAGAATTCCAGAACGTATCAGCGACAATCACCGAATATTACGAGAACCGTGAATACAGCCGTGCAATTCGTGAAATAATGGCACTTGCTGATAAAGCAAACCAGTTCATTGATAATGCCGCGCCTTGGGTACTTATTAAAGATGAGTCAAAGCAAGAAGAAGCGCATCAGGTTTGTTCACTAGGACTTAACCTATTTCGCGTGTTGATCACTTACTTAAAACCAGTGCTACCAGGCATGGCAAGTAATGTTGAAGCCTTTTTAAATGATGAATTATCTTGGCAGGGTGTGCAAACAGCGTTAGTAAACCACCCTATCAATAAATTTAAGCCGTTAATGCAACGTGTAGAAATGGATAAAGTGAATAAAATGGTTGAAGAATCAAAAGAAAGTTTAGTTGCTGAAAAAGACAAAATCGATCCTAATAGCCCGCTTGCGAAAGAGCCTATTAGCGAGGAGATTGAGTTTGATGACTTTGCAAAGGTAGACCTGCGTGTTGCTAAAATTGCCAAAGCAGAGCACGTAGAAGGCGCTGACAAGCTGCTTAAATTAACCCTTGATTTAGGCGGTGAAACTCGCCAAGTGTTTGCTGGAATTAAATCGGCTTACGCACCAGAAGACATTGAAGGTAAATTAACGGTAATGGTTGCTAACCTCAAACCACGTAAAATGCGTTTTGGAATGTCTGAAGGCATGGTACTTGCGGCAGGCCCTGGTGGTAAAGAAATTTACATTCTTAACCCAGACGACGGCTCTGAGCCGGGTATGCGCGTAATGTAATTATTATCGCTTAAAGCCGCTAATATTTAGCGGCTTTTTTTTCATCTGTTATTTAGCTATTCTAATAAGAATTTTTAACGCCGCTATTCTCTGGTTTGCTCCCTGAAAAATAATTAAGCATTATTGCGATTTGGTATTACTGCAACAACTTTTGCTAAGTGAATCACCAAGCTTTGCGAGCTAATATACACAAACCAGTTTATATAGCGCACTTGAGGGTAAAAGCCTTGCCCCTGATTACCATAAATCCAAAAAGCACCAATAATGGCATCAGCCAATGCAGCAAGGAAAAGCCCTAAGCTCACCCACACTATTGATTTGGGTGCGTTAATCCCACCATAGGCAACAACTAATACCAGACCCATAAGCCCAACAGCCGTTATCACTAAGCTATAAACCCCTGTCATAGCTAAAATAGTATCTCCTGCCCCCTCAAGATACATAGAAGAGAACGACGCACTACTTAGCACCAACACAACAACAAAAAAAAGTGCACTTTTTATAAGCGACACCCGGCGTTTTATATTAAAAGCTAACACACAGGCTATAAATAAAAGGCTGTAACCAGGTGCAAAAAATAAGATTGAATCCACTAAGTAATCATGTTTTATCAAGGTACTATAGCGATAATAGTGTTGGGGTAAATTAAAATTAACCACATCACCCGCGATACACAACATAAAAGCGCCACTGCCTAAAAGAGCAATAAAGCGTAATTGTTGGTCTTTAAAACGTTTAAATACCCAAGCTGACATCGTTACACTATTAAACACAAGTAAGCAGAGCGAACTCAGTGTCAATAGCATTAAAACACGTTTATTTTCAGGCGCAAGTAGCCCTATTAACATCACAGCTAAAGCGCACAGCCAAGCTATAAAAGTAATAATTTGATGCGGATGTTTTATAGATAACGGATTAATTGCACTATCCAGCCTTTAAAATTAATAACGTTAACTTAGCAAGTTTTTATCGCCCAAGGCTATTTTTTGTTTTGCATGTGCTGTATTTCTTTTTGTGTTTTAAGCAGACATTGCGCTAACTGTTCGAGTCGAATTGCTTTAATAGCGGCTAATGGATCTTGTACATTAAGTCCACCAGCATCATGGTTATTTTGTTGGTTTATTATTTTATTCTCATCGTGCTTATTGTGCATATCTTTTCTCTTAGAACTGTTTATCGATTTTAGGCGCGGTACCTTAAGTAAAAAAATGCTTTAACGCTAAACGATTTACTTGAAAAACACCTGGCACCCTGTATATTAGAACCTCCTAATGTTTAGAGGTGTATTATGCGCATTATTTTGCTTTTTTCCAGTTTATTTATTTCATCCGCTGCTTTTGCTAGCAATACCTACGATGCACGACAAACCATCAAAGCATTTTCAAGTGATTTAAAACAGGTACTGGTTAGTACTATGAAACAAAGCGGCCCACTAGCGGCAATAAGTGTATGTAATACAGCTGCACCCGCTATCGCTTCACAACACAGCAATAGTCCTTGGCAAATTAGCCGCAGTGCTTTGAAAACTCGTAACTCAGATAATCAACCCGATGCATGGCTCAAAAATGTTTTATTAAACTTTGAACAACGTAAGCTCAATGGCGAGCCGTTAGCAAGCATAGAATATCAAGAGCAAAGACCCGATGGCTGGTATTTTGTAAAAGCGATTCCCACTCAAAAAGCGTGTTTAGCGTGTCATGGCAGTCAGATTGACCCCACAGTTTATAAAAAAATAGCGACTTTATACCCTAATGATCAGGCAACTGATTTTAAACTGGGTGACATTCGTGGCGCATTTGTTGTTAAAAGGGCCAGTGAAAATCACCAATGATAACTTATTGACGATCAGCTATTAAATTTTACCGCATCGGATGCAATACGCTTTTTACGCCTAACATATAAAGTATGTGGCAGCATAAGTAATTGATTTAATAAAATAGCTAATACCAATGCAAACAACACTGCACTCGTGGTTAAAGGAATACCTAACTTAAAGTTATCAAGTGTACTTTGTAATCTGTCAACGCGCTCAGGGGAGAACATATACAGCATTTTTTGCACTAAATTACCTTGTTCAAAAATAGCCATCCCTTTTTTTAAATCGGCAAATTGCAGTAATGTTTGCTGTTTTTGATTTGCATCGGCTCTAACGCTAGGTTCAGCGTTAGCTAAGTGGCGGTTTATCATCGCTTGCGTGCTAGAAAAGTTATATTGCTTGGCCGTTTGTGCATAGCCGTCGACTTGCCATTTTGTTGCATGGTATAAGCCCGCTAAATGTTGTTGGTAATGATCACTCAGCTGCGGTAGTTGCAATGAAACAATAAAAGCGCAAGCAAATATTAACTTATCGAACAGGTTAACGATCATAATAATCCCTTGTGCTGCGTTTAATAAAAGTGACTACCGTTAACTATAACAGGTAGTCGCTTTAGTCTAAATACCATGCGCTGCTGCGCTGTTAATCTGCTTGGTGAAATTGACGATGTAGGGCGTGAACCTGCTCAACAAGTGCTGGTACGGGCCCATAAACAGCGACATTAGGAGCAACCGCTTCAATAGGTAACGGGTTAACGGGCGACTTAGTCATTTTGAGCTCGCTATGCCAGCTAGTTAATTGCGCAGATGAACTGACATACATAATTCG
The DNA here is from genome assembly GCF_005886135.1 of Pseudoalteromonas sp. S4741. Classification (NCBI taxonomy): domain Bacteria; kingdom Pseudomonadati; phylum Pseudomonadota; class Gammaproteobacteria; order Alteromonadales; family Pseudoalteromonadaceae; genus Pseudoalteromonas; species Pseudoalteromonas sp. S4741. Next base: position 83,177 of record NZ_PNCN01000062.1, read on the forward strand.
ACCTAAACCTACCCATGCGTGTGCTGCGGCGCACATAGGGCAATGTTCCCCAGAGGTATACACAGTAGCCCCAGCGCGTTGCTCTGGGGTCATATTGTTGGCTGCCCAACGAGCAATTTCAAACTCAGGATGACGAGTATGATCGCCACCGGCAACACGGTTGCGAGCTTCCATACATACATGCCCATTAGCATCAACAAGGACAGAGCCAAACGGTTCATCACCGGCCTCTAACGCTTCTTTAGCTAGCGCTACGGTGCGTTTTAAGTGCGCTAAATCAGTCTCGTTCATAATCTGTAAACTCCTTTACTATCACTTTTGAGGATATTTAGTAACGGGATCTGTTTTTCTACTGCGCTAACCATAACGCTTTGATCCCTGCTTTTGCAACACGTACATCCTCACTGCCATGAGCACCGCCAACTCCCACTGCCCCCACCACAGTATCGTTAATATAAATAGGCACCCCGCCATCCAATATTAAAATGTTTTCATCTAAATAACGAAGGTCTGCTGGAATAGTGCCCTCTTTTATGCCTTTTGCTATAACTGCGGTTTCTCGCTTTTGCGAATTGGCGGTATAGGCTTTTTTATAACTGGCACGAATAGTATGAACACCGGCACGATGATCGCGAAGTACCGCCAGCGTTTGTCCAGATGCATCCACAACGGTTATTGATACAGCTAAATTGTCCTTGAGCGCCGCTGCAGACGCTGCATTGACTATACGCTGTGCCATTTCACCCGTTAATTGTGCCACCATAGCCACATTTTCAAGCTGTTGATTATAAGTATTTATCTGCATTTCAGTTTGTCCAGCAACAGACGCTAATGAAGAAAGTGATGCAATGAGCGCTGTAAAAATAGCCCGTTTTTTCATGGTTTATTTCCTATTGTTAATTAATGTCGTTATATCGCTGAACTGGATATAAAAAATTGAAGATAAACAGACCGTGTTTACTCATAAAAGCTTTCACTAGGAGGGTTAATAGCTGGCTTTGCTTTTTATTAAATACCTTTTTTGGGATAAGGCAATGACTCACCCTTTTTTAAAATGATCGTAAGCTAGCAAGCCTGCGTAATATTTAACCGATATCTAATCAATTTAAAGGAAAGTAACATGTTTAAGAAAATAGCGTCTGTTCTGACTTTTGTGTTAGCAAGTTTAACCCTATCTACAGCAGCTCATGCCGATCACCATGGTATGAAAAAAGATATCGTTGATGTAGCTGCTGCCAATGGATCGTTTTCAACACTCGTTGCTGCCGTCAAAGCAGCAGGCCTTGTTGATACGTTAAAAGGAGATGGTCCTTTTACTGTATTTGCGCCAACTGATGAGGCATTTGCTAAACTACCAGCAGGTACCGTTGAAAACCTTCTTAAGAGCGAAAATAAAGACAAGTTAACTGCAATTCTTACCTACCATGTGGTATCAGGTAAAGTAATGGCTTCAGACGTTGTAAAATTAGACAGTGCAACGACCGTGCAAGGCCAGTCTGTGAATGTAACCACCAATGATGGCTCTGTAATGATCAACAATGCAAACGTAGTAATGGCAGATGTAAAAGCCAGCAACGGCGTGATTCATGTCATTGATACTGTTTTGTTGCCAAAAGAGTAACAATCTAATCTCCACAGCGGAGTAAAATACTAACTCCGCTCACTATTACAAGCACAAAGTATTATTTTCTTTTACTAAATGCCCTCTTTTATACTAGTGATTTTTACACTATATTAAAAGATAATTAAGCGTCTGTTAATATTGAGAAAGTGTTTGTGGAAACAAATAAAAATAATACTACTGTTGAAGATAAACCAACTGAAGATCAAAAGAAGTTTTTCCTCGATTTACTCCCGGGAAAGCTAATTGATATACAATTTAACAATCCCATTCAGGTTCGCTTTAAACTCACTTTAATCGGCTACGACACCGGTAAATATTTAATATTAAAATACCCTGCTCAAGCAGGTAAAAATGATTACAGCGACATTTTAGTTGAAGGTAATGGGGCTATTGTACGGTATATTATTGAAGACGAACGGGGCGAATGTGTTGCTTTTTCAACCAGCATATTAGCGATTTCATTTCGCCCTGAACGATTAATTTATTTAGCTTACCCTAAAAAAATTGAAAGCCGACAATTACGTGAAACTAGCAGGTTGCCTACACACATTCCGGCTAAAATTAGTTTACATAAAGGCGATATTGATGCTGATAATAAAAGCTTATTGCACGGTTTAATTATTGATATTTCTCCGAGTGGTTGTCGCTTTGCTATTCACGTAAGCTCTGGATTTGTTGCACTAAAAAAACGTCAAGTTTTTGTGCATATACTTTCTCCATTAGACAACGAGCCTGTTATTATTACGTCTTACATTAGGAATAACCAAATGAAAGGCAACCGCCTTAGCGTTGGTATAGAGTTTGATGCTTCAGAGCAAGTTAAGCTTAACAAGCTGTTAGAAGCTTACTCGATTGATATTGATTAATGCCTTAAATAATCCTACCTGCAAAAACAGCAATGGCTAACCAATCTTGCTTAGCCATTGTAATAGTTGTTTTTTATTCTAAACGCTTCAAAAACCGGTCACTTCTTGGCAAGTAGTAATCATCATAATCAAGCGAGACAATCACTCGCTTTGCCCGACCAAGCAACTCATCACGTGGAACTAATCCAATGACCCGCGAATCCGCACTGTTATCGCGGTTATCACCCATAACAAGATAATGATCTGCTGCTATTGGTGTTGCCGGAAACTCTACTAAGCTTGCTACCGATTTGGTAAGCCGTATGGTATGAGCATGCCCCTTTAAGTGCTCAGTTTTATCTAGCCACCGAATACTCTCGTTTAAAGTGCTATAACTTACTTTCTCGCCATTAATGGTCAATTCGTTATTTTGCAACGAAACTATATCACCTGGTGTGCCAATAACGCGTTTTATTAAACGGTTCTCCGCCACTTTAGAATCAAATACAATAATATCGCCGGTTTGTGGTTCTGCCAGTCTTAACAGGGATACATGCGTAAATGGTATACGTAAATCATACGCCATTTTATCGGTAAGGATTCGGTCGCCTTCTTCAATAGTCGGTTTCATTGAACCTGTTGGTACTTCGTACCAATCGGCGACGGCACTACGAAACACACTCATTAAAATAATAAAAACGATTAAAGAACAGTTATTTTTCCAAAATTTATAAAGTCGCTTCATGTTTTGTCTCTGCTATAGGTTAAGTATTTATTTGACTGTATAAATGCAGAGCCGTTCAAATGAGTGTGTAACAAAACATGTTTAGAGATAGAGACATGCATAAAACATGTCTCTAAAGATAGTTTACTGCTGGTTTAACTTGTCTTTCGCTTCTTGTACTTTTGCAAAATCTAAACCTAACTCATCCGTTGCTTCTTTAATTAAATGAGGTTGGGTCATTACTACCGCCATCAATTGCTGAAGTTTTTCAGGTGGTATGCCCAGCTCTTGTACTAATGCCATAGCCATCATTGGGTTTTGGGTAAATGCTTCAAATAATGCCGCTACTTTTTCATCGCTGACATTGTGCTCTTTTAATATTGCAATAATTGGATTCATTATTAACCTTAAAATCGAAATAGTTTTTTAAAGTATATGGCCTCATACAGGGATTAACAATATTAATCCCTGTGGCATTACTTGTTTCACTCTACCAACAATACAACTTTACCTGAGTTTTCATTACCCTCTAAGATGGCATGTGCCTCACTAGCTTGTTGCCATGGCATGGTTTTATAAATATTAAAGTCATACTTTTGATTGGCAATATCATCATAAAAGCGCGCTACAAATGCATCTCTTAACGCGCGCTTAAACGCGATACTGCGATTACGTAATGTCGAGGCATGAAACGAAATGCGCTTTTGTAATAAGCGTGCAAAATCGACTTCGGCAAAGCGACTATCTAAAAATGCGAGCATCACAATCTGACAATCCATTGCGGCCACTTTGGCATTTTTATTCAAATAGCGGCCAGAAACCGGATCGACTATGGCGTTTGCACTTAAGTTATGTGCCTTCATATATTCAACAAAATCAGTGGTTTTATAATTAATCACATGGTCAGCACCCAAGCTTTTAGCGTGTTCACATTTTTCATCAGACCCTGCTGTTATTACCACCTGTGCACCGGCACTTTTTGCCATTTGAATAGCCGCTCCGCCCACGCCACTGGCACCGGCATGAATAAGCGCCGTTTGCCCTGATTGTAGTTTTCCTAACTCAAAGAGTGCGCCAAAGGCAGTTAAATACACTTCACTAATAGCAGCACCTTGTGCCATAGAAATATTATCTGGCAATTCCATTAATTGCTGCGCATCTACCGCGACATATTCACTGTACGCACCACCGGCACATAGAGTAAAAATACGCTTATCTTGCCATTTAGGGTCTACCTCACTGCCAAGCTCACACACGGTACCTGCACATTCGAGTCCTAGAATAGGGCTATCCCCTTCAGGAGCAGGATACTTACCTTGGCGCTGCATACAATCGGCGCGGTTAACGCCAATCGCTGCTACTTTTACCAATACTTCATTACTGCTAATCTGCGGCTTATCGGTTTGTTCAAACGTTAATTGCTGATCTTGATGTGAAATGTACTGCATAAATCTCCTCGTATTTTATTCTATTTGATTTTCGCCATACTTCGGCTTCAACTAACTCGTTATTTTCTGTGTAATATATTTAAAGTGTGTAGTGGTTAGTAATTTTATTGATGTAACCTCGGGGTTTTAGCACTGGCAAACACAAAACCTGACAAAAAAGCGAAGCCAACTAATTTAAACTCATAATACTCCTTTTGGAGTTAACAGCGCCTTAAGCACAAAAATTCAGTGCTGATTTAATCAGTTTATTGGCCTTTGTGGACTAACCTTTGTTCAATTTAGACCGAACTCGTTGGGCAGTACATGTTCTGCATTTATGCTGCGTTAGCAGCAATTGCAGGGGAAGCCTTGCCTAAAAACACAACTTCGAATTTAACTATGAAAGATAAACAAAACTATAAATTATTAAAGCGCCAGCTTTGTTTATAAGGATATACATCAGGAAGCTGACCTTGCTCAATACCTTGCTGGGTCATTTGCCAGTACTTTGCCGTAAATAAATCGCTATGATAATGATTAAAATGGCTAAAGGCACTGCTACTGGCACTAAAAAAAACCTTAAATTGACTAGGAAATATATCATTTTGGTCTATATCAAAATAAGAATGTGAGCTTATTTCCTCTAACGCGTTGTCAGTATTTGGCACTTCTCTAAAATTACAATCAGTAAGAGGGCAAATTTCATCGTAATCATAAAATACCACTCGCCCCCAACGTGTCACGCCAAAGTTTTTCATTAGCATGTCACCGGCAAAAATATTTGCACTGGCAAGCTCTTTAATCGCTTTACCATAATCAACCATCACCTGCTGCAGTGATTTACTGGTACATTGACCGATATATAAATTAAGCGGTGTCATTTTTCGCTCAACATAGACATGTTTGAGTATTAACGCTTTGCCCGAAATAATTAAGCTATCACCAATGTGTTTTTTCATTTGTGTAAGCAATTCATCACTAAAACGACTTAAATCAAAGGCTAGGTATCTAAATTCATGAGTATCAACTAATCGCCCTACTCTATCAGCCTGTTTTACAAAGTTATATTTATCTTTTACCTGCTGTTTTGTCGCTGTTTTTGGTGCACTAAATTTATCTTTTATTACTTTGTACACATAGTCTAGGCCATCAATTGTAAAAACAAGCATCACCATACCTGGTGTACCTGGCGCTAAATGATATTTATATTGCTCGGGGCTACTTTTAGTCGTATCCACCTTATAGCGATAAAATTCTGTTTTCGCATGTTTAATAAAACCTATCGCATTAAACAATTCAAACCGTTGTTTGTGAGGCATTAACACACTTAAGTAATCTACATACCGTGCAGGTTGGTCGGTATCTACCATAAAGTACGTGCGCGCAAAGCCAAATAACAAGCTCAGCTGATCAGCGCCCATCATTACAGCATCAATTGTAAGCCCGTCTGGGGTATTTAAAATGGCAATTGCAAAGGGCATATTGTCGCCATTTTTAGCAATACATCGTCCTATTACATAACACGCTTTATTTCGGTAAAAGTGTGAGTTAGCGTACTCAATATAGCCGTCATTTAAACTTATTAGCTCATACACTTGTCTGCATTGTTGCTGCGCCCCTTGGGTTAACGTTGCTTGTAGTTTAGCTAAGTCCTCGTTTAAATTTTTAAATGGCACTCTAAACACTTGTTCATTGACTAAAGTTTTAACTGCGCTATCAAAGCCTTCTTTTAAGGAAATACGACTCACAAGCCCTTCATAAGAACGTGGTTGCCCCCGGTACTTTGCTTTTAAGACAAATAAATGCACCGTACGAATTTTTTTATCATCCCAAATAGCGCCAAAAGTAGAATTAAAAAACGTATGTGCAATTGGCTGGTTTTCATGCTCTTTAACCATTTCGCCATAAATATTTTTTGCACGTTGCCATGTTTGTGGACAGTTTAGTTCATCATAGGCAATCACTTTAACGGCCTCACTCACCTGCTTTACTTGACGCTCATACACTTGCAAGCGCGCTCGCATTGCCGCTTGCACCTCATGATATTGGCGTTGTTCAAAGCGACTTTGCGCCCCTAAGGTAATATTTAAAAACTGTGCAAACATAGCTTCAAAGCCAGCAAATACAGCGCGTGCTAACTTAGTGGCTATGAGTTCTTGTATAGGATTGTGGGTAGACGTTAACGACGTGCTAGGCATAGTATAGGCGCTTCTATTTTTAGCAATTATGCTGATTATTTTTTATTAGAGGTTTACACCTTAGCAAGCACGCTTTAATTTAGATAATTAATACAGCAAATAAATAAAATTGATCATATGAATATAAGAAATGTCGATCTCAACCTACTCGTCTATTTAAATGTATTAATAGATGAAAAAAGTGTGTCTAAAGCGGCCAATAAACTCGCATTAACACAACCGGCTATGAGCAATGCGTTAAAACGCCTAAGAGATTTATTTGACGATCCTTTGCTGGTACGAGCTGCGGGCTCCATGACCCCAACAGCTAAAGCCCTTGCCCTTAAGCCCGAAATTGAATCGCTGTTAAAAATGGCAGAAGAGATCACGCAGCCCAGTGAGCAGTTTAATCCGGCTACTGCCCACGTGACGTTTCGTATTATGGCAAACGATTATTTAGAATCGACGCTAATTGCTCCCTTTATTTGCGAGCAGCTAGCTAAAAATCCGGGCATTGACTTCGATGTACTTAGCCCCAGCGACGTTAACCTACAGGATATGGAAAAAGGCACTATCGATTTGGCAATAAACCGTTTTAACGGTCTGCCGCGCTCTTTTCATCAAGCTACTGTATGGCGAGATAACTATTGTTGTTTAACCCATCCACATAATCCATTTTTAAACGATGCAAACTTAGACCAATACTTAAAAAGTGAACATATTTGGGTTAATCGAGCCGGCTGGGGCCCCGAACCCGCTGTGACCAATAAATCAGGTAAACAAAAATTAGGCTGGGTCGATGAAGCATTATGGCAATTAGAACAAACACGTAAAATACGCGTATTTACTCGTCATTACATGATTGCCAGTTTACTGTGTCAATCTGAGCAACTCATTGCAACCCTTCCGCGTCGTCAAGCAAAGCTTTTAACTAGCCATACTAATTTAGTGATTAGCCCTGTGCCATTTCAAATCGTCCCCATAGAAGTAAAAATGATATGGAGCCCGTTATTACACCATACACCAGCGCACCAATGGCTTAGACGCGAGTTGTTGGCGTTTGCAAATACAGTGATTGATAGGTAAAGAATTAAAATATTGATCAAATCAATATCAGTTATTGAAAACAACAATTTCATTAATATTACACTTAGCGCTACAGTGAAGTTAAGCCAACAAACTAAGAGTAATAATTATGCAAACATCAGCAAGCTTCACACAACAAGACGGATTATTCATTGATGCAAATTTACATCAATTCATTGAACAACAATTGTGTCGTAAAACAACACTTCAAACGCAACACGTTTACCAAGCGTTAGCCACGCTAGTTGATGAGTTTGGGTGTGCATGTCGTAAAACAAAACACCAAGAAAACGACATTCTCGACGTGAATACTTTATTAAATGCATATCAACGTAAAAGTCATCCACATTGTCATGTAGATGCACAAACAACCGCAGCCGTTCTAGATGAATACTGTTGCCAAGTGCCTGCAATTATTGTGGTTGCTTTAATGGATACGCTTAGTGGCACACTCTGTGATGAGCCAAGCGCCCATAAACTTTACCACAGAGCTGCAGAGCTGACAGAGCGTCCATGCGTTCATCGCGAGCAAACAGCTAACGCCTCTGCAGCGTAAAATGCTGCCCTTTAAAAGTGCTCGATAACCTTGTTGGCAAATTGTTTGCAACTTAAGGTTGTCGAGTTATGATTTGATTGAGCTAAATCAAATGTAACCTGTCCACTGGCAAATGTGCTTTCAAGCGCGTTTTCAATTAAACAAGCAGCCTCACTCCATCCCATAAACTTAAGCATTAACACCGCACTCAATAAGCTACTGCTCGGATTTGCCTTATCTTGTCCTGCTATGCGCTCAAATGTACCATGTGTGGGTTCAAAAAACGCAACTTCGGTATTTAAGTTTGCCGCCGGCATAATCCCTACTCCACCGACTTGTGCACTGAGCATATCGGCTAAAAAGTCTCCGTTTTGATTAGTGGTGGCCACCACATCAAATTGAGCAGGATCCATTAAACACTGCTGAAGCATATTATCGGCAATCACTTCTTTAATAACCAGCGGCGGTAAATCAGCACGTTGTATTTCAAGCCAGCGCCCGTTTTGATGCTCAATGGCAGCATATTCACGTTTGGCCAGCGCAAATCCCCAGCGCTTAAATGCGCCATCGGTAAACTTAAGTACATTGCCTTTGTGAACTAAAGTGAGTGATTCACTATTATTTTTTAGGGCATAATTAATTGCATAGCGTATTAATCGCTCTGATCCCTCTTTAGAGATATTTTTAATACCTAAACCACACTCTTGGGTAAAACGAAGCCGAGTTACGCCCATTTCTTCACATAAAAAATCGAGCATTTTTTCACTTTCAACACTGCCCGCTTGCCACTCAATTCCTGAGTACACATCTTCACTGCTATCACGCAGCACGGTAATATGCGTGGTAAATGGGTTTTTTAATGGTGACGGTAATGCACTAAATCCTTTAATGGTTCGCATATTTACATACAAATCCATTTCATGGCGAAGCGCGACATTTAGCGAGCGAAATCCGCCTCCAAGCGGTGTTGTTAAAGGGCCTTTAATCGCGATTTTACAATCTCGTACTGCATTAATCGTTTCTTGAGGGAACCAATCACCGTCATAAAGTTTGGCAGCTTGCTCACCATTATAAACTTGCATCCAATGAATTTTGCGTCTTGGGCCATAACTATGCTCTATGGCGGCATCCACTACTTTTCGCATCACTGGCATCACATCGAGGCCGACGCCATCACCATCAATATAAGCAATAATAGGGTGTTCGGGTATATGCCACTGTCCTTGTTCATCAATAAGTATATGTTCACCATTTTCTGGCACAGTAATATGTTGATATTGCATTGTTAACACCTAAAAAACATCCTCTTTCCATTAAAGCATGTTCGTTAATAGGTGTCTGTAATTGCATTTTTATAATTGATATCACCGCAGCGAATAACTGCACGGTATTCACTATTAGTAAAAATGAGGGAACGGTTTTTTAATAAAGGTGGCATCAGGCATTTTATTTAACGCCCGACCAAATAGAACATTACTGAGTAGAGCATAACTGCAGATTAATTTTAACCACCGGATGATTATAAAATTAACCTGCTAAGTGAGATTATTTATAATAGGCAAATAAGTATTTATTAAAGCTATATTGACTTTGTATGACCGCAATAACAAATCCTGCCTTACCATCTAAAAAGCCACGTCTTAAAAAATAATGGCGGATAAAAGCAAAAAAAGCGGAACTACTTGCCTTCAAGAGTGATGGTTTTTTACCCTTTTTTTCCATTTGCTCTGCACCTATGTGCGCATAATGGTTTCTTTTATTCATATAGCCAAAAATATCTTCATGCTGAAAATGTAATATATTTTCTTTCAGCTCAATTGGTTTACAATCAAGCATTACAACAGACTCATGCACTAAGTTTTGGTTATAACCTGTTATTTTTTTATTGTAAATACGCGCAATACGATCAGGATACCAGCCGCTGTGTCGAATAAATTGGCCACAAAAATACGTTAAACGGTTAAGCTTTAAAATATTTTTCTCATTGCATTTTGCCAATGTCGTTATTATTTCTTCCTTTAAACGCTCACTGACAACTTCATCACAGTCAATTGCAAAAATCCAATCGTTAGTTGCTAATGCTTCTGCTCTACGTCTTTGCTCACCAAACCCTTGCCAGTCATCACGCACAAATACTTTATCTGTGTATTTATTTGCAATAGCACGTGTTTCATCAGTGCTGCCTGAATCAAGTACAATAATTTCATCTGCCCACTTTACTGACTCTAAACAACGCTCAATTTTATCCTTTTCATTTTTACATATAATACAAACAGATAGCTTCACAAAATTTCCTTTTTAATAACACTGTATTTTAAAAATTATCTTACTATTATAAACAGATCATAACAACACAGGAAACAAGGCTTTAAAAAGTATGGTTTTAAGCTTCTAAAATAACGTCAATTGTATTGAGTAAAGCCTCTACTTGATGTCTATCAAGCACGGCGTTAGCGGATTTTAATCGTTTTTCAAACTCAACAGCTTGTTGATACAGTGCTTGGCATTCAAACATCCCTGCCGTTCCCTTAATCATATGTACGCTGCGTGCAAAACCGGTTATATCACCCTGCTTAAATTGCGACTGTAATGTGTGTTTTTGTTTTTTTAATCCTTTAATGTATTCTTGCTTGAGCAGTGCAAACTCATCATCAGGCAGCTTAATATTTTCGCATATATCAATATCAAGATAACTTGCGATTTTACTACTAAAACACCGTCTATCGATGGGTTTGGCAATATGATCGGTAAAACCTTGTTTTAAATAACGATCGACTTCATGCTTCATCGTGTTCGCAGTAAGCGCCACAATCGGTGTTGTTACACCCGTGGCTTGCATAATATTAATTGCTTGTTCACCATCCATAATTGGCATTTGAATATCTAATAAAATTAAATCAAATTGTTCATCAAGTGTCGCTTGTGCAGCATCTCGGCCATTTTCTACTGCCACCACAGTTAAACCCATTCGCTCTAAAATCCGCTTAATCAGCTGTCGGTTTTCTGGGTGATCTTCAGCCACGAGTACCCTACCAATCAAATTTCGCTGGTTACTATTTAAAGGGAGCTCTTTGTTTTGTGACTTACAGATATCGTCAAATGCGTAAACCCATTTTGTATGTTCCGTTGTATGCAGTGCCATAGTAAAACAAAACTCACTGCCGCTACCGAGTACAGAATAAACCGTAATATCCCCATCTAGTTTAGTTGCTAAGCTTTTTGATATGTTTAATCCAAGTCCAGTGCCACCGTATTTACGAGAAATCGACGAGTCAGCTTGATGAAAGGGAGTAAATAGATCTTTTTGCTCACTGTCGGTCATACCAATTCCCGTATCTTTCACTTTAATAATTAGTTGTTTTTTATTACAGCTAACCGTTAGCTTTATATAACCTTGGCTGGTAAATTTAAGCGCATTGGTTGCTAAATTTAATAATATTTGTCGCAATCGAGTTGGATCTGAGACTATCCAATCAGGTAGCGGAAATTGATAATCAACTTTAAATTTTAAGCCTTTATCACGAATTTGTTTTCCTAATAACGATTCGATTTCAGCAATAGTGGCAAACAAGTCCGTTTCAACTAGCTCTATCTCTAGACGATTAGCCTCAATTTTTGACATATCCAAAATGTCATTAATTAAGCCAAGAACATGACGACTATTTTGCAAAATCACCCGAATGCCATGGTTTCTCTCATGAGGCTGTATATCACCTAAAATAATACCATCAGCATAACCAATGATTGATGTCATTGGGGTGCGAATTTCGTGGCTCATATTGGCTAAAAATCGACTTTTAGCTTCACTTGCATCACGAAGTTCTTCAGCTAATTGTTGTAACTCTTGAGTACGCAACTGTACTTTGTGTTCTAAATTTTTAGTCAATTCAACATTCTCATGGTGTAAAATGCTAAATTTATTTGCCACGGCAAAAGCAAGTAGCACTGCATCGAGTGCGGTACCAATGAGCCCAAGTAAATAGAGATCTATCTTTATAGGTTCAATTAGCCCTAAATTAGTTAAATTGCCGACCATATTAGGAATGGCCATCGCCAAATACGCTAAAACAAAATAGCGAGCGGGCTTAAAGCCACTTAACCAACTTCGTATACCAACAATCATACCCAGGCACAAAGTAGCCCCCGTTACTAAAGTAGCCCATATAAAGCCAAAACCTGGCCAAATGATTGCAAATGGAGTACCTGCGGTAGCAATAATGCCCAAGTAAATTGAAAACCGTGATAATTGAGGAGACGTTTCCTTTAATTTAAGTAAGCTGTTAAAAAATAGGATATTTGTGATGGGAATTAAGGTAAAACCTAGCCAATGAAAATGGGCGTTGTAAAAACCAAAAATTTGATCTGGTATATGAAAAAACTGACTCCAAGCTAATACCCAGCACGCGGTAAACAGGGCGTAATGCAAATGGGTTTTATCTCTATCACCCAAGTAAATAAGAAAATTGTATAAACCTAATGCAATACCAACCCCAAAGCACAGCAGCATAATCATGTTATATGATGTTTTTTTCACAAAAAAATCATCATAAGGTGAAAGCACTAATTTAGGTGGGGTGTAAAAGTATTCACTTTGAAATTTTGCAATTAACATATAGGGACGATTAGGCGTCAGCTCAATTCTATTACCATAATGAAATGCAAACTCATTAGGGTAAATGCCACCCGTTGTATAACGATTTATTGGCTCATCAAAATTCGACATATCATAAATACGCGTCTCAATTTTTGAAAGCAGCGTGTTATAGGGATATAACACAAGTTCATTTAAATCAGTTTTGTTTTCCAGCTTAATCACAAACCAAAAACTACCACCAAAAAACGATGTTCTCGATTGTGGTTGCTTTTTTTCAAGCCACGTTTCTATATCGCTATGGTCTCGGGGAAAAGCGCCATCAGTGACTTGAAATACACTGCCTTGATTAAGCAAATCAGTATCTTGTTGTTTCAAAGTATAAGCAAAAGGCTCAAGTGCATTTGCCACTGCTAAATTGCTAAAGCATATAAATACACAATATATAAATAGCTTTAGAGCTGCCTTTATTGGCATACTTTGCACCTTAAATTAAAACTGATAACTAATATCCAAGCCAAAACGCCGGCCTTCACCCTTAAAATCTTCAAGCATGCCAAGAAAAGAACTTAAATCAAATTTTAAGTGACTGTATTGAGTACCAAACAGGTTTTTACCCCAAATGGCAACCCCCCAGTTATCGTGTTGATAGTGTATATTGGCGTTAAAAATACTATAGCTGTCTTGCATCGCATAGGGGTTTTGATTCTGATCAAAATAGTAATCGGATTGATAATCAACTAATAATTGAGTAGTTAGTGGGTGATTAACCACCTCAAAAGTGTATTCAATACCCGCACTGAGATTCCATTTTGAGGTAAACGGCAAACGATTATTAGTTAACGCATTCCCTAGTGGATCAACATATTCTTCAAACTCTGCATGAGGTATATAACCCATAGCAAACTTAACATTCAAATTATCGGTCAGCCAATACTCAAGATCAGCTTCTAAGCCGTAAATAATGGAGTCAGCCACATTTTCTAATAATTGAATTGGCGGGCTCTGCTCAGATGTTGAAGGCTGATTCATAAAGACTTGTTGATCATTATAATCATAATAAAATGCAGCCCAGTTAAATCGAATACCCTGCTGTGGCCACCAGGACTTTGATCCGATTTCATGTGAGTTTAACCGCTCTTTTTGATAGTCAGCGAGTTGGGCCTGTTCAACCGATGATAAAAATCCACCGTTATAGCCTCCGCTTTTGGCGCCATTAGCAAAACGATAATAGGCGTAAGTTGAATCATCGACTTTAAAGTTCACTCCTAACTGCCCTGAAATGCCATTATCTGACTGCTCTCCTTGAACACGATAAAATGGAACCTTAACCCCTGTTAAATCGTCAGCATCTATTAAAACGTTAAGCTGAGATACTGAGTCGTAGTCTAACGATTCATAAGAGTAACGAAGCCCTGCAGTGATCAACCAATCTTGGTTTAATTGATAATCGAGTTGCGTAAACGCAGCCATACTCTTTGTGTTTATTTTATTATTATAAAAAAAAGTAGCGGTTAAATCTGTCGATAAAACTCCCCGATAGTCGCGTAAAATATCATTTACATTATCTTGAACAATAGACTCATCAGCATAATATATTCCCGTCGTTAAAAAATGCTCACCCAACTGAGATTGCAATCGCAATTCTTGCGTCACCAAATCAGTATTTAACCCTAAGTTGCCCTCACATAACTGTGCGGGAGAGCCATCACAATTAAAAGCATGGTCCCGTTTTAATTTGTTATAACTGCTTAAAAAAACAAGCTCATTGTGTGTGTCTAATTGCCAATTAGCATGGGCGCTAATGCCCTTACCATCTGTTTTATGAGGCGAATTATTATTTACGCTGACTGTATAAAAATCATCACTGGCATCATTAAAGCCAAAATTATCAAAACAGCTGGTTGAACCCGCTTGTGCTGGCGAGCATCGCTCTCCTGTTAGTGGATTAGCAACAATTCCAATACTGCCAACCGGCTGTACTATGCCATCCCAATCGGCAATATGCCCTTTTATCAATAGCTGTACCGTGTCAAAATCAGCTAAAAAGGAAACTCGGCCATTCGTTTGTCGCATGCCAGCTTTCGGTGAGTCGGCAAAAATATTGTTAGTGGAATAATCATAATCTTGATGATTAAGCGCTATACGAACGGCAGTGTTTTCACTAAGTCCTGAATTAAACATAGCATCAACACTGGTCGCATTGTTATTAGCAATGCCAGTGCTTAAATAACCACTTTGTTCAAACTCAGGGCGTTTAGAGCGGATTAAAATAGCGCCCCCAGTAGAGTTGCGACCAAATAAAGTGCCTTGAGGACCACGCAAAATATCAATTTGTTCAATATCAAATAAATTAACAATTTGGTTACTTGCAGAGCCAACAGCAATGTCATCAACATACATCGCCACAGGGGATGTATTCGCCGTATTGTAATCAACTAGCCCTACACCACGAATGTTAACCGCTGGCGGTGTGCCTTCCGCTGCGTTTTGACTAATTTTTAGATTAGGCGCAAATACAGACAACTCTGTCGAATCTTTAACGTGTTGCACTTGAAGATCATTACCTTTAATGGTGCTTACAGAAATGCCAACTTCTTCAATTTTTTGCGCTCTTTTTTGCGCATAAACTTCTATGATTTCCATATTACGCGCATTCGCACTTTCATCATCTACAAGTACTTTCGCCTGCAGTGGCAGTAAAAAGCCTGGTAAGCATATCAACCCTATTTTCTTATTGAGAAGCTTGCCTTTATTTTTCATTTCTTGTGACCTTTACGCTAGACAAATGTAAACAGCATGTTTAATTATATACTAATCAATCGATAATACGGTTATATGAATAATATTTTAATGTTTGAGGGCTGCAAATGCATCTTCGCCACTAATGTGTTGTGGGTAACCCACCATTGCTCTTGCTGTTTGCATACCAGCCATGACAGCCGCTTCAACACAACCGGCATTAACGCCTGTTTTTATCCAGTCACCGGTAATAAAAAGATTGGTAAATTGTGTTTCATCAGTTGCCAGACGATATTGACTTGAGCCCGCAACTGACAAAACATAGCGCTCACTGGGATCCACATTTACTCGCCAGTATTGAGCATTTAATCGTTCATCCCCTGATAACTGAGAGCCATGCAAAACAGACCAGTCAAATTGATTATTTTGAAACGCAAGCGGCCATAAAGACTGCATATTATTTTCTAGCATACCTTTAAGATTAGCTTTTACTTGCGATTTTGCTTGAATAACAAATTGATGTTCACTTTGTGACGGGTAATAGTCACAAGGAAAAACACTGCAAAAGTAAGCAATGTTTTTAGGAGGACAATCGATAGGCCATTGCTCTTTGTCGATTAAATTCATCATCGCAGCCCATGTAACAAATGGTTCGCTAAAGCCACTGAGAATGGGGCCTTCTTTGCTAGGTGGCCTATATTGCCAACCTAATTGCTCGTCAGTCTTACTAAGCCATAATTGGGCTGCCTGCGTTGTCACCGTTTTGACTTGTTTTGCTTGAGCTGCAAAATTTGTATCCCATACTAATAACGAAGGGCATACATGCTCAAGTGAGGCAACAGATACGCCAAGAATCATCCTGTCAAAGTCATCTTTGTAGCGTAATTCTTTTATTGGCAGGGGCTGCCCAAAATGGTTTTCATATTGAGCTGGCCAGTCAGACCAAAAAGATTCTAAATTAATATTATGCTGTTTTAATAGTGCGGCTTGTTCACTATTAATTTGCGCATAAAGCGGCTCACTTGGCCAACAAGGTAGTTTTTTCACATCAACAAGTGGTTGATATTCAGCATCTGAGAGCAAAGTAACTTGTTGCTGTAACTTAATTACCTCAACAAAACGTTCACCCTGCTCATTTAGGCTGGGTTCCAGGTTTTGCAATTGATGGAAATATTCAAACTTAACCCCTCTTTTTTTTAGTAGCTCATACAGTGGAGCAAAAATGACATCGCCCATCCCCGCTTGCATTTTCCACATGACGCCACCGCGATAACACAGCGCAATACGTAACATAGCAAGTGATGCAACACCGGCTTCAACATTAGGCTTACTGATGTCTCCATCAGCGTAAGCAAATACTAAATCATAAAATCCCCGTATTGGCGCAGAGTTAGCACTGTACTGCTCATTTGCCCCATTTCTTATCAGCCACTGTCTAAAATCAAATTTGTTTATGACCCCAAACCCATCTCGATATACTTTGTCTTTGACCAGGCCAACCAACATTGCAATAGCAAGGTCTGCACAAATATATAATCGTCTAAGCTGCGCATTATTGTCTAATAACTCAATCATTTCGCTATTTAGCCAACGCTTTAGTTTTCTAACTATATACCAAATGACAAGGCCATCTTTTTTCTCTTGTACTTGGGGTTTTAATGTATTGTCAGCGTGAGCAAACTGATTTAATTTACTTATTAATAAGCTGGGAGTAGAGGCTATTTCACTCGAGTATTGTTTTATATCATCAGCAAAGTGTTGCCAAGTTTCCTCTGTATCATCAACCAAGTCCGCTATTTGTTGATGTAAATGGCGTAATAAAGACTGATCACGAGATTTTTTTGTGCTCAGTTTTATATTTTTATTGGCTTTTTTTGCGGCTAATTGTAAATCCAGTATCCACTTTTTTAGCCAAGCTAGGGTCATTTTAATAAAGTCCCATGGCGTAATATCTAAACTGCCCTCCGCAGGATTTCCAGGTAATAAAAGGAAATCTATTGGCCATGTTTGCCATTGATCATTAATATATTCTTCTAGTGCTATAAAACTATGCGGCTTTAATGCTTGTTGCCATGTAGATAAAGGTGAATCGACTGGGCATTGTAACTTAGTGTAAACCGTTTCTATTGTTTTAAAACTATTTACCTAGGCACCAAACCAAACATGTAAGCCATGCTCTTCAATACGCTGCCCACGAGCCGCATTACGACCACTTGCGCCTTTACCACCTAAACGCCAACCTTGTTGGTATACAGTAATAGTTCGATGCTGTTGCCAATCACGCTGCTCAGTTAAATACAGTGCAGCAGTCATAGCCGATACACCACCAATTATCACAATTTTTTCTTGGCCCATGATAAATCCTTCTAAGCAATTTAAATTTTAGTTGTGGCTAACTGGTCAAAATCCATTTGAACATAAAATGGTAGTGCAAACTCGCCAAGTATTTTAAAACGAATATTACCTTTAACGCCTACGTTTAGCGTTGAATCAATATATCTTTGTGATTTAGCTAATTCTATCTCAGCAAAAAAGCCATACATATTCGCAATGTGCATACGACAAGGCGGCTTTGCTATTGGATCAGATAAAAAATGTTGATATGGCGTAGATAGTGAGCTCATTTGACCCCCTCAGTTAAAAACTGAGTATAGTCAGATATATTCTGGTCTGTTGACCTTTGCAAATTAATATTTATGGCTATATGCGAATTCCACTCGATTCAAAGTATTTTAATAAATTACTTGCAAAGTAAAATGTTGTGAAGTAGTATCGCTGCTTGGCTATAAAAAGCCCTAGCGGTTAACCTCTTTACCCTGATCCAGTAAGCCCCGCAAAACGTATATTCAAAAGCTAAGTTATTGTACGGCGAGAACCCCTATTAATACCTTGATGATTTATTTTTAATATCATCGTAAAAGTGTCATAAAGATCGTCAACACTGTAATGAAGCTAAACACAATGTGATTATTTATCATCTGTAATGTGCTTTAAGAAAAAGCCCAGAATAAATAACAAAAATAAAGTGAGTTTTATTATGTCATACAAATATAACGGATCTATGATCCAAATAGCACATCCAGTGCAATCAATTTCGGTTAACAAACATCGTGTAATCTTTAGCGATACACAAGGTTTGAAAAATGCATTGTTTCAAAAAGCAAGTGATGCACGTCAATTTGTAAAGTGGCTCAAAGCCAGCTAATTATCATTGATAAGTTAAACACTTATAAATAAATCTAAATGCCAGCGTGAAGCTGGCATTTTACTTTTTGGTGTATTATTGACTACACTTAAATCCTTGTTTATTTATTCGTTGTAGTGCCAATGCGGTTTTCGTGGTTAATACTGTTAGTCTGTGTATTTTTAAGCACAAAGTGTAATGCCAGAACAATAAAATGGTTAACACATGATTTTGCGCCCTACTACATTATAAGCGGGCCCAACAAATCCCAAGGTCGTGACGAAAGTATTATTTCGCTTTTAGAACAACAGCTGCCGCATATTACCTTTGAAAAAGTGATCATCCCCTCAGGTAAAGTGATTCAGGAACTCGCAAACCTGCAGTCTAATGCCTGTGCTTTGTCGCTCTATAAGAATAAATACCGCGAAGAGCGTGTTTATTTCACACATCAAAGCTCTACAGCAGGGCTTTCGCCATCAATTGCCATGCATACCAAGCTAAGTAGTGCGCTTGAGATTGAAGACGCAAAACCGGTGTCATTAACCAATTTATTAGTTAATAAAAAGCTTACCTTAGGTGTATCTATGAATCGCTCCTATGGCAGTGAAATTGATAAAATAATCAACACCACACCCGGTATAAATCTGATCATTCGGCCAACCCGCGATTCCCTCAGTACGTTAACATATATGCTTAACCTTAAAAGAATTGATATTTTATTAGGTTACCCAAGTGAACATTATTATTTAGCAAAAACAATGGGCTTTACTGATAATTTAACCCAGCGGGTGCTCACTGAAGCACCAGAAATAAGTTACGGTTACATTGGCTGTACTAAAAACGAGCAAGGTGCAGAGGATATTGCTACGCTTAATCAACAACTCAAACTGATTAAGCAGACTGAAGACTATAAACAGATATTAACTCGGTGGTTACCAAGTCATTTCAAACCCAAATTAGAAGCGCATTTACAATAATAAAAAGCTAAGCGTGTTACTAATTAACGCTTAGCTTTTTTAAAATAGTCTTACTGGCGAACACCTTCAATAAATAAACCAATATCAACATGGGTAGATGCTGGGCCTAAGTTATAGTCAATACCGTAGTCGGCCAGTTTTAAGCTAGTTTCTCCTTCAAAACCAACACGGTAACCACCCCATGGATCTTTACCTTCACCAATTTTATCTATTTCAAAGGTAATTGTCTTCGTAACACCGTGTAGAGTAAAGTCACCGGTTACTGTGGCTTCTTCACCGTCTTCGTCAAACTTAATCGCTGTACTCTTAAAGCTTGCCTGTGGGTATTTGCTTACATTTAAAAAGTCACTACCACGTAAGTGTTTATCACGTTCTGCGTGATTTGAATCTAGGCTTGCCGTATCAATATTTACACTAATTTGAGACGCATTTGGATTTTTAGCATCGTAGTTAAATTTGCCGTCAAAGGAATTAAAACGCCCGTGCAGCCAGCTATAGCCTAAATGTTTAATCTTAAAGTTTACAAAAGCATGCGCACCTTTTGTGTCAATAACATAATCTGCGGCATTCGCAGTGGTCGCTGTCATAAACATCGCTGCTGATAACGCTGAAGTTAAAAATAATTTTTTCATTTTAATCATCCTTTTGTAATGTGATCATTCTAATTAATGTTTTATCTTTATCGATAAAGTGATGTTTTAGCGCACCTAACACGTGCAATACTACAAATCCAATTAATAAACATGCGCTATAGAAATGGATTTGCCCAGCTATATCAGCCTGAGAATCAAACGCAAAGTCGATAGCTTTTACATAAAAAAAGCCAAATACTTCTATGGGTCGTCCATCAGCCGTCGAAATTAAATACCCTGACACCATAATGATCAGTAAAAACAGATACATTAAAATATGTGCTGTTTGGGCTAATTGATTTAACTGCTTGTTACTGCCAATCGGACTTGGTTTAACACTAAAGTGTCGCCATAACAGCCTAAAAACAAAAACCGCTGCTAAGCTAAGGCCAATGCTTTTGTGTAGGTCTAATGATCCTTTATACCAACTATCATAATAAGTCAGCTCAACCATATATAAACCTAAACCAAACAGACCAAACACGGTCAGCGCCATTAGCCAGTGTAAAAATATAGCCACCACGCCATAGCTGGTTTTTGAGTTTTTAAACATTCCCTACTGCCAATCTCTTATTTAGTAATAACACTACGATATAATGATTAAGTGGTGATTAAAATAGCATATGTAAACACTTATCGTGCGTATACGCACAGTAAATGATATAAGGTTAGTATAATTGCAAATAACGTTGAGAAGGAATTAGCTAGCAGCTGACTCGTTAAGAGACACGTATATTTGGCTATTAGGTTCAACCTGTAAGCAGGCAATCAGGCCCTCTTTTATTAGTTCTAACATAGCGATAAAACTAACAACAACCCCACTGCGTCCCTCTTCAAAGGTAAATAGTTGAGTAAACGCAACCGGCGTTTTTGATTGGGATAAGGTATTTAAAATCAAGCTCATGCGCTCACGCGTTGAAAGGCTTTCAGCGCTAATTAAATGATGCTCGAATGTTTTTGCACGCGCCATGACATCGCTTAGCGCTAACAATAAATCTTTAATTGCCAGTTCAGGTAATGGCTGGTTTTTTTCTGCTAGTTCTGGCACGCTTGCCTGCGCTATAAAGATATCGCGGCCAACACGAGGTAGGCTGTCTATATTTTCGGCCGCTTTTTTAAATTGTTCGTACTCTTGTAAGCGTTTTATAAGTTCGGCGCGGGGATCGTCTTCTTCTTCTAACTCTTCATGAACAGGCAGTAACAGCCTAGATTTAATTTGGGCCAGCAATGCCGCCATTACTAAATATTCACCCGCGAGTTCTAGCTGGAACTCGCTCATCATTTCTACATATTTTACATACTGCTCAGTAATGCTAAAAATAGACAACTCAAGAACATCTAGCTTATGCTTTTTAATTAGATAAAGCAGCAGATCCAAAGGCCCTTCAAAGGTTTCTAAAATAACTTCAAGCGCATCAGGCGGGATATATAAATCTTCGGGTTTATCAACAACGGCTTTACCATGTAAAAAAGCCAGAGGCAGCTTTTGCTGCACTGGCATATCAGGTGTTGGCGTTGATGATAGCGTCTCAGACTGTTTCATTGTTATTCAAATGGCGTTGTATCACCGCAACCAACACGAAGAATTTGAATATCATCTTCTGATAAATCAATCACTGTGGTCGCCTGCTCAGGTAAATACCCACCATGAATAATTAAATCCACATGTTTATCAAGGCGCTCTAAAATGTCATCGGGATCAGCTTGAGTAAACTCTTCGCCCGGTAAAATAAGTGAGCACGACATTAAGGGCTCACCCAGCTCAGCTAATAAAGCACACGCTATTGGGTGCTCTATAACACGTATGCCTATGGTTTTTTTCTTGTCGTTTAATAACCGCTTAGGCACTTCTTTTGTACCTTTAAAAATAAACGTGTAAGGCCCTGGGGTATTATTTTTAATAAGCCTAAACATTTGGTTATCAACACGCGCATAAGTAGACAGCTCAGATAAATCACGGCATACCAAAGTAAAATTGTGATGTTTTTCAATACCACGAATACGTTCAATGCGCTCTTTAGCTTGCTTATTACCTAAATTACAGCCTATCGCGTATCCTGAATCTGTAGGATACACAACTACGCCGCCTTGTTTAATAATATCAACAGCTTGAGAAATTAATCTAGGCTGTGGATTATCTGGATGTATATGAAATAATTGACTCATAATGCAACTCCTTCGTGCTTTTCCCATGTTTGCCAAACCCCTTGGCAATCTTTAGGTAAGTATAAATTTTTTCCAAGTTCTAAATAGCTAGTCGGAAAATGAAAATCAGAGCCTTGTGAGCAAAGTAGCTCGTATTCTTGGCTCAATAGCCCTAAAAACTGACGTTCACTTGGCGCCTGCTGCGGCTGAGCAACTTCCATTGCATCTCCGCCTACTGATTTAAATTCCACTAACAATTTACGTAGCCACTTGTTCGACATTTTATAGCTACTTGGGTGCGCTAAAACGGCCACCCCACCTGCGGCATGAATCGCCGCAATAGCTGTTTGCATATCACACCAATTACTTGGCACGTAACCGGTTTTACCTCGCCCTAAATACTTTTTAAATACCCCAGGAAAGTTTTTAGCTACACCACGCTCAATCAATGCTCTGGCAAAGTGAGCGCGAGTAATTTGTGCATTT
The DNA here is from genome assembly GCF_005886135.1 of Pseudoalteromonas sp. S4741. Taxonomy (NCBI): domain Bacteria; kingdom Pseudomonadati; phylum Pseudomonadota; class Gammaproteobacteria; order Alteromonadales; family Pseudoalteromonadaceae; genus Pseudoalteromonas; species Pseudoalteromonas sp. S4741. The sequence continues at coordinate 106,352 of NZ_PNCN01000062.1, forward strand.
TCGGCCAGCTCGCGAGCTTGTTGGTAAATACCATCGAATCCGTTTTTATTTAGTCGATGGCCAATCTCTATTGCGCGAGTTTCACGTTTTTGCTGCTGCTCGCTCAGTAATGTATGCAAGGTACTATCGTTGGTATCAATATTTAGTCCAACAATATGAATTTCAAAACTTTCCCACTTGGTTGATATTTCAACCCCATTAATAAGTCTAAGCGGCAAGTTTTCACGTTTGATAAAAGCCTGTGCAGGTTCAATAGCAGCCACCGTATCGTGATCGGTAATAGCAAATACATCAATATTTTTATCGACTGCTCGCGCTAATAATTCCTCAACGGTTAAGTGGCCGTCTGAGTGCGTGGTGTGACTATGTAGGTCGTATTTTATCAAATGAAAACTACTTAAATTTAGGGTTTAACGGTGTTTCACCCAGTATAACAAGTTTTTTAACTAAATTGTTTTAAATAAACACTTGACACAAAAGCAGTTGATACGTTTTACTGTAGCCACTTTTAGACATTAAAGAATTAACAACAATGAAAAATACAATTCACAACATCATTTGGTGGTGGCACTCTTAAAATCAAGGGTGATGAATTGTCGTGTCTAAACAAAAAATTCTAACCCGCTACCATGCGGGTTTTTTTATCACTAAATTTTGCAATACAAGATTAACAGGAATTAAAAACATGAATAACGTAAATACTCTTACACATCATTGGTGGTGGCGCCTGGCATAGCGGGACGGTAATGGTCTATCTATAATTTAGACATCGTTATTCAAACCCCGCACTGCTTAGCATTGCGGGGTTTTACTTTTTTTAGGGGATGAGGTTTGATTTTTAGTCATATAACAACAACACCAGGTGAAGTGACCAGCATAACGCAAGTACGAGACTACATAAGTAGCCCACTTGCATTGTATGCCGCACTTGATAAACCTAACTCACTATTACTTGAATCTGCAGAGATAGATTCTAAAGATAGCGTAAAAAGCTTAATACTCGTTGATTGTGCACTGCGTATTGTCTGCCAAGGCAATCAAGTGAGCGTAACAGCACAATCAAATAATGGTCAGCAGTTACTCAGTTATTTACAAGCTAATGTAAAAAACTGCGCATCACAGTTATCCGATACCACATTAACACTGGAGTATCACCCAGTAGATGACACCATTGACCAAGCCAGTAAGCTGATTGCAGATAACGCTTTTAGTGCATTACGCAGCTGTTTAAATAGCATTAAAAGTACCACCAACAATCCATTCTCGGTGTTTTTAGGCGGCGTATTTGCCTACGACATGGTGGCTAATTTTGAACAACTCACCGATGTACCCGACGGGGAAAACACCTGTCCAGACTATGTTTTTTATTTAGCAGAAACACTGGTTGTTATTGATCATCAAAAACAAACAACGGAATTAATTGGTAACGTATTTAATGGCCCTGATGTACATGCAAACTGCTTTGAAGTAGGCAAACAATTAGAGCGTTTGAATACATTATGCGACCATGCTGCTGACTTTAACGCACCAAGCCAAACTGGCGACTGCCCAGTGAGTGTTGATATTAGTGATGAGCAATACTGCCAGCAAGTAATTAAGCTCAAGCAACACATAGTCGATGGCGATATTTTTCAAGTGGTGCCTTCTCGTACCTTCTCACTACCCTGTCCTGACTCTTTACATGCCTACAGCCAGCTAAAAAAACAAAACCCTAGTCCGTACATGTTTTATATGCGCGATGAAGATTTCTCATTATTTGGCGCATCTCCTGAGTCCGCGCTTAAATACGAAGTTCAATCTCAACAGGTCGAGGTTTATCCGATTGCCGGCACACGCCCTCGCGGCAAATTTGCTAATGGACAAATCAACCCTGATTTAGATAGCCGTATTGAGCTTGAGCTTAGAAACGATCAAAAAGAACGTGCAGAGCATTTAATGCTGGTTGATTTAGCGCGTAATGATGTGGCCCGCATTAGCGTGCCGGGTACGCGCCATGCCAAAGAGCTATTAAAAGTAGACCGTTACTCACAAGTAATGCACTTAGTGTCGCGCGTGGTGGGGAAATTAAAACCCGAACTAGATGCCCTACATGCTTATCAAGCCTGCATGAACATGGGCACATTAGTGGGCGCGCCAAAGGTAAGAGCTGCAGAGCTTGTGCGCCAAACCGAAGGAAAACGCCGCGGCAGTTATGGCGGTGCAGTTGGCTATTTAACTGGTGATGGTGCAATGGACAGCTGTATTGTTATTCGTGCAGCCTTTGTTAAAAATAATATTGCTTATGTGCAAGCTGGCGCTGGGGTTGTATTTGATTCAGACCCAATGTCAGAGGCTAACGAAACCCGCGCTAAAGCACAGGCGGTGATCACCGCGATTAAATCGACATATGAGGCTGTATAAAATGAGTGAAGCACACCCTATTAAAATTTACTTTTTAGATAACTTTGACTCATTTAGCTACAACCTTGTTGATGAACTAACAATGCTAGGTGCTGAGTTAGTTGTTTACAGAAATAACATTAGCGCTGAAGTAATATTCAATAAAATGCAGGCAGAGCACAAGCAGGTATTACTGGTTTTATCTCCAGGCCCAGGGGCACCGAGTGATGCGGGCTGCCTAATGGAATTAATTAGCTTGTGCAAAGGTAAATTTCCAATGCTAGGCATTTGTTTAGGCCAACAAGCACTGACACAAAGTTACGGCGGAGTAATCGGTCATGCTGGTGAAACCGTACATGGTAAATCATCAATTATTGAGTTAGACGATCATCCGGTGTTTAATGGGATGGGTAGCACTATGCCAGTGGCGCGTTATCACTCATTAATGGCCACAAAAGTACCTGATAACTTAGCGGTTATTGCAAAGTATCAAGATATTCCAATGGCTATTTATCATCATCAAGATACTGCGCTGGGTTATCAATTCCACCCAGAATCTATTTTAACGCCCAATGGCGCTATGCTGCTGCAGCAAAGCGTTGCCTATTTAACGCGTGCCAAATAAAGGGAACATTATGACTACACAATTACAAAACTCGCTTAATGTTCAACAGGCTATTGAGCACGTTATTGCCAAGCAATCATTGAGCTATGCACAAGCAAAAACACTTTTTGATCAAATAATGCAAGGGAATATGAGCGATATTGAGCTCTCTGCACTGTTAATTAGCCTTAAAATGAAAGGTGAAATAAGCGATGAAATCGCTGGTGCTGCGGCCTCAATGCGTGAAAACGCCGTGGCATTTACAACCATTAAAACTCAACTTGCCGATAGCTGTGGTACCGGTGGCGATGGTTCAAACACTATCAATATCAGTACAACCGCGGCAATTGTGGCAGCCGCTGCCGGTGTTAATATGGTAAAACATGGCAATCGCAGTGTATCGAGTAACTCAGGGTCTGCTGATTTACTCAAAGCCTTGGGGATCAATATTGATATGACTCCCACACAAGCGGCTAAATGCCTTGAACATACAAATTTTACCTTTTTATTTGCACCGCACTATCACAGCGGCGTGCGCCATGCGATGAACGTACGAACCACTTTAAAAACCCGTACTATTTTTAATATTCTTGGGCCGCTAGCTAATCCCGCTGCTCCAGATGTTCAATTACTGGGGGTATACGATGAATCTTTGTGCCTACCTATGGCGCAAACTCTTCATACTCTGGGCACTAAACGCGCTATGATAGTTCACGGGTCTGGCACCGACGAAATTGCCTTGCATGGCCCAACACAGGTTGTTGAGCTGAATAACGGCAAAATCACCCAATACACGCTCAACCCTAGTGATTTTGACTTTGCAAACTATTCACTTGAACAATTAGCCGGTGAAGGCCCACAATACAATGCTAACGCCAGCCTTGCCATTTTACAGGGCAAAGGTAGCGAGGCACATAACGCCGCTATTATTGTTAACGTTGCTGCATTGCTGTACTTAACTGGCCAAGCACAATCGTTAAAACAAGGTGCACAAATAACACACTCATTATTACGTTCAGGCAAGGCCATGGACACACTAAATGCAATTATTGAGGTAAGTCATGGCTAATGTATTAGATAAAATTATTGCCGATAAAAAAATAGAACTCATTGAACGCAAAGCAGCGCGCCCACTTGAGAGCTTTAAGCATCAAGCTAAACCCACCACACGTAGCTTTTATCAAGCGTTAGCGGCACCTGGCACGCAGTTTATTTTAGAGTGCAAAAAGGCATCGCCTTCTAAAGGGTTAATTCGTCAGCCGTTTGATTTAACAGAAATCACCCAAGCGTATAAGCAGTATGCCACTTGTATGAGTGTATTAACTGACGAAAAGTACTTTCAGGGTAGCTTTGATTACCTTGCGTTTGTGCGCAGCCAAGTAGAGCAGCCACTTATTTGTAAAGACTTTTTTATTGATGAATACCAAGTTTACATGGCACGTATTTATGGTGGTGACGCTATTTTACTGATGCTATCAGTGCTTGACGATGAGCAGTATAAAGCGCTGCATGCCGTCGCCGACTCGTTAAATATGTCGGTACTAACTGAGGTGAGTAACGAAGAAGAAGTGCATCGTGCACTAGCACTCAATGCACAAATAATTGGGATTAATAATCGTGACTTGCGCGATTTAAGCACTGACTTAGCCACAACCGAGCGACTACGTAAGCTTATTCCTAACGATAAAGTGGTTATTTCAGAGTCAGGTATTTATACCCATCAAGATGTAAAGCGTTTAGCGCCTTTATGTAATGGATTCTTAATTGGCAGCTCATTAATGGCTGAGGCTGATTTATTACAAGCGTGTCGCCACGTAATCCTAGGCGAAAACAAAGTCTGTGGATTAACCCGTAATCAAGATGCCATTGCGGCTTACAACAACGGTGCCCTTTATGGCGGATTAATTTTTTATCCAAAATCACCGCGCTTTGTCGATTTAGATTGCGCCAAAGAAATCAGCCAAAGTGCCCCTTTAAAATTTGTTGGGGTGTTTGTTAATGCCGCCATAGCAGAGGTTACTGAGCACGCTAAACAACTAAAACTGTCTGCTGTTCAATTACATGGACAAGAAGATGAACATTACATTGCATCGTTACGTAATGAACTACCACGTCATTGTGAAATATGGAAAGCACAGGCCATCAAAGATGCTTTGCCTCAACCGATTATAGGAGCCGATCGCCATTTATACGACACTCACAGTGATTCACAGGCTGGCGGCACAGGCAAAACATTTGATTGGTCGGTACTTCGCGATACCACGACCCCATTTATGCTTGCTGGCGGCTTAAACCCAGACAATATTAGCGATGCACTTTTTCAAGGTGCTCTTGGGCTTGATTTAAATTCAGGTGTTGAAGAGTCTCCAGGTAAAAAGTGTGCAAACAAACTACATCATGCTTTTACAAGTATCAGAAATTATTGAGGTTAAAATGCAAAATCCAGCTTATTTTGGCGAGTTTGGCGGTATGTTTGTACCCGAACTGCTTGTCCCTGCGCTTAAGCAGTTAGAAAACGAATTTAATAAAGCACAAAAAGATCCTGAATTTCAGGCAGAACTAAGTAAATTACTTAACGAGTATGCAGGTCGTCCTACCCCGCTTACTTTAACGCGTAACTTAGTTAAAAACCCAAAAGTAAAACTGTACTTAAAGCGTGAAGATTTACTCCACGGTGGTGCGCACAAAACAAACCAAGTTTTAGGCCAAGCTCTGCTTACCAAACGTATGGGTAAAAAAGAAGTCATAGCTGAAACAGGCGCCGGCCAGCACGGCGTTGCAACGGCACTTGCCTGTGCGTTACTTGGACTAAAATGCCGCATTTATATGGGTGCAAAAGATGTTGAACGCCAACAACCAAATGTATTTAGAATGAAACTCATGGGCGCTGAAGTTATTCCGGTAACCGCAGGCTCGGGTACATTAAAAGATGCGGTTAACGAGGCATTGCGTGATTGGTCTGCCAATTATCAAGAGGCTCATTACCTTTTAGGTACTGCAGCAGGTCCTCACCCATTCCCGACTATTGTACGTGAATATCAAAAAATTATTGGTGAAGAAGCAAAACAACAAGTACTTAAAGCCGAAGGCCGTTTGCCTGATGCGGTTATTGCGTGTGTAGGCGGTGGGTCTAACGCAATTGGTATGTTTACCGATTTTATTGATGAGCCAAGCGTTAAACTCATTGGCGTTGAACCTGCAGGTAAAGGGTTAGACACGCACGAACATGGCGCAACTATCTGTAAAGGAACAAAAGGTATTTTGCACGGTACTTACACTTATATTATGCAAAATACAGATGGCCAAATTGAAGAGTCTTACTCTGTATCGGCGGGACTAGATTACCCCGCAGTTGGCCCTCAACATGCCTTTTTGCACGAAACTGGCCGTGCTCAATATGTCGGTATTACCGACACCAAAGCACTTGATGCCTTTCAAGCATTAGCTAAACACGAAGGGATTATTCCTGCGCTTGAATCAAGTCATGCGCTAGCCTATGCCCTCGAATATGCAGAAGAGCAAACGCAAGACAGTATCATTGTTATTAATTTAAGTGGTCGTGGAGACAAAGACTTAGCCCACGTACACAAGGTATTATCAGAGGAAGGTCAACTATGAGCCACGTAAAAACTGACCGTTATGGACAAATGTTTGCCGCGCTTAAAGAGCAAAACCAGGGTGCTTTTGTACCGTTTGTAACCATTGGCGATCCAGGTAAAGCGCAAAGCATCGAAATTATTAAAAGCTTAATTGATGGCGGCGCTGACGGGCTTGAATTAGGTATTCCGTTTTCCGACCCGATTGCCGATGGCCCTGTCATTCAAAAAGCCAATATTCGTGCCTTAAACGTGCATATTAATACGCAAGACTGCTTTGATATTATTAAAGAGATCCGTGAATATAACGCCGACATTCCAATTGGTTTGTTATTGTATTCAAACTTAATATTTAAACGTGGCTTAGAAAAGTTTTACACCGATGCAAAAGCAGTGGGTGTTGACTCTATTTTAGTGGCTGATGTGCCATTACATGAGTCTAAAATGTTTAGAAAAGCCGCCATGGCCAATGGTATAGACCCGATTTTTATCGCTACACCGAACGCCAGTGACGATACCCTGCGTGAATGTGCATCATACGGCCGTGGCTACACCTACTTGCTTTCTCGTGCTGGGGTAACAGGTACAGACACCAAAGCACAAATGCCAGCAACCCATGTGGTTACGCGCTTACAAGAGTACCACAGTGCACCTGCATTATTAGGCTTTGGTATTTCAACGCCTGAAGATGTAAAAGCGGCACTTAAAGCCGGTGCTGCGGGTGCTATTTCGGGCTCTGCTGTGGTAAAAATTATTGAAGCAAACTTAGATGATTTAGATGCGATGACCTCGCAGCTAAAAACATTTGTAAGCGATATGAAAGCCGCTACTGCGCTTTAATAGCGAGCTGTGTTTTATCATTATCAATAAAAAAGGGCATGTAATATGCCCTTTTCTATTTAAAAGCCCAGAACTAGTGCGCTTGGTGCTTACCTTCGAGTATTTCTTCAATAAATTTTGCATTAAATGCATCTAAATCTGCAGGGCTGCGGCTAGTGACTAAGCCGTTATCAACACACACCTCTTGCTCTACCCAATGAGCTCCGGCGTTAATTAAATCGCTTTTAATACTAGGGTCTGTTGACC
>NZ_PNCN01000063.1:0-30334 GCF_005886135.1 Pseudoalteromonas sp. S4741
GAGTAATATTATCATATGACAGATAGTACCAGTACACGTGTCTCGCACCAACGGACAAATTACTGACAAATTTGAATGCGGCACTAGCTCAGTTGCCAGAATGTAGGACGCGACTTGTCGCGCACCAACAGACAAATTACTGACTATTTTGAATGCGGCACTAGCTCAGTTGGTAGAGCGCGACCTTGCCAAGGTCGAGGTCACGAGTTCGAGCCTCGTGTACCGCTCCAATCTTATTTACTTTCCAGATATTCATTTTCAAATAGCAAACAATAATCCACACGTGAATCATTATAAATTTAATTTATATAATTTTTATCGATTTGAAGTGCTCAATGGATGCGAACGATCTGTGTTATAAAACCTAGCTCTAAAACGTTTCGCCTTGCAAAGTGGCAATAATACGCCTAGCCCCGCCATGGTCGCGATGTTCGCCTAAGTATATTCCTTGCCAAGTCCCCAGCGCTAATTGACCATTATTAATAGGTATCATTAACTCGCAACCTAAAGTGCTGGTTTTAATATGAGCAGGCATATCATCATCGCCCTCATAGTCATGACGATAATAAGGCTGGCGCTCAGGTACAAACTGATTGAAGTGACTTTCCATATCCATACGCACGGTCGGATCGGCATTTTCATTAATGGTTAAGCTGGCAGAGGTGTGTTGAATAAATAAGTGTAATAAACCTATTTTTAGTTGGCTCAGCTGTGGGAGTTTAGTCAGTATGTCGTTATCAATTAAGTGAAAGCCCCGCGAGCGAGGCTTTAATGTAATCGTGGTTTGCGACCAGCTCATAGCTTATCGAAGCTCACTTCAATGTTTGCATTACCTGCATCACTGGTAAATGGCATAATAATTTTTTTGCCGTCACTTTTATGCGTAATGGTATGGTTTTTACCAGACACAACAATGGGGGTTGCCATGGCAAAGTCATAGCCTTTTTCACCTAATAGGTTTTTAGCACCACCGGTGACCATATTGGTTATTTCGCCGACCATGTCTGTGACTTCTTCATTTACGCTGTTAGGTCTCTCACCTAACATACGTTCCATTATAGTCAGCGCTAAACTTTCGTCGAAGGTTATTGAAAATGAACCACGAGTTTGGGGGCCAACCATACCAATTAATCCCGATACATCACCACAGGCTACTTCATCGGTTTTAATGCGAGGTTTACCTGGTTTTAACTGAGTTTTAGCCATGGTGCTCAATACATTCATCAAAGAAGATAAAAAGGGATTAATGAACTCTACATTCATATTAAATATCCTTAAATTGGTACTGATAGGGGGGATACGTAAAGTATAGCTATAGTCGCTCAGCTATGCTCGACAAGCGTCACATTTACCGTGTGCTTCTATGGTTTGCCCAGAAACTACAAAACCACTTTCCGCTGCTAAGTTATTGAGCTCATGTGAAATTACTGTTGAATGCAGCTCTTTAACAAACCCACATGTATCGCAAATTAGTAATTGAACAGGATGAATATGATCAAAGTGATGACACAACATGAATGCGTTAGTGCTTTCAATTTTATGAATAAAACCGAGTTCTGCTAAAAAGTCTAAAGCACGATAAATTGTTGCAGGTTTTGCGCCTGTTTCAGTGACTTTTAATTGCTCTAGCAAATCGTATGCACCCACACCACCTTGAGCGCTTGCTAATAAACGAAATACCTTTTCGCGAATAGGTGTGAATCGCGCACCACGGTTGTCGCATACTTGTTTTGCTTTATTTACGAGTGATTCTATATTCATCTTCTCTCATCCTTACTTTGCCGTGATATACTAACATACTGTATTGTAGTTGCAGCGATTTATTAACCGCTTTTGTGAAAAGGTATTCATTAATGCATGAACTATTAGCCACATTTATTTTCTTTTTTGCAGTTATCGATCCAATCGGCACAATTCCGGTTTTTATCGCCGTAACTCGGGGTGATGACGACAAGTTTAAGCGTAAAGTGATTTTTAAGGCAGTGGGTGTATCTGCTTTAGTACTGTTATTTTTTGTGGTTGCCGGTGAGCAATTACTCAATGTGATTGAGATTCCACTATCGGCATTTCAAATAGCCGGTGGCTTGATCTTATTAATTTTTGCACTCTCCATGACGTTTGGTGAAAGTAAACCCGAAGCTGAAATTAAAAGTGTTCGCGATAGCACTGAAACCGCTATTTTTCCGCTGGCTATACCCTCAATTGCAAGCCCTGGCGCTATGTTAGGTGCGGTATTAATGACGCGTAATGAAGAATATACTTGGGTTGAACAAATGATTACCTCATCAATGATGCTGGCCGTTTTAGTGGTGGTACTTATTTTGTTATTACTTGCTACGCAGGTACATAAAATAATAGGTGATAGCGGGGCAAGTATTATTAGCCGAATTATGGGGTTAATTTTAAGCTCAGTCGCAGTAACGAATATTTTAAATGGTATCGCACAATACTTTGGCTTGCAGGTGTTTGCTTAACATTGCTGCGCATGGGGCTTTTGTGTAAAATGCAGCGCCGTTTAAGCTGTGCTTAAATTATAAATTTTTGAGGACTACATTTTGGATAAACGTACTTTAAATCGACGCTTTTCTGTTGCCCCAATGCTTGATTGGACTGATCGCCATTGTCGTACGTTTCATCGTAAAATGACAAAGCACACCGTGCTCTACACTGAAATGATCACCACAGGGGCTATTTTATTTGGTCGTGGTGACTATTTGCATTTTAATCAACACGAAGGCCCAGTAGCGCTGCAGCTGGGGGGCTCAGATCCGCAAGCGCTAGCACAGTGTGCCAAGCTTGCAGGTGAGCGCGGTTATGATGAAATAAACCTTAACGTAGGCTGTCCGTCTGATCGTGTGCAAAATGGGCGTTTTGGTGCCTGTTTAATGGCAGAGCCCGAGCTTGTGGCAGAGTGTGTTGCTGCAATGAAAAGTGAAGTCAGTATTCCTGTTACGGTAAAAACGCGCATTGGTATTGATGAGCAAGACTCCTATGAATTTTTATGTGCGCTTATTGAAGCATCGCATAAAGTAGGCTGTGATGATTTTATTATTCATGCCCGTAAAGCATGGCTAAAAGGGTTGAGCCCAAAAGAAAACCGCGAAGTACCACCGCTTGATTACCCCCGTGTTTACCAGCTTAAAAAAGATTATCCACAACTTGATTTAAGTATTAATGGCGGTGTTAAAACCATTGAGCAAAGTCTTGAGCATTTACAGTACATAGATGGGGTGATGGTTGGGCGAGAGGCTTACAGTAATCCATTTATGCTAAATGAAGTGGATGAAAAAATATATGGTGACGCTGCTAATACTCAGTCACGTCATGATGTTGTGCGCTCTATGTATGATTACATTGAAGAAGAGATGCGTTTAGGCGCTAACTTTTGGCATGTTGCTCGCCATATGTTAGGTATTTTTCAGGGACAACCCGGTGCGCGTGGTTTTAGACGCCATTTATCTGAAAATGGCCATGGCAAGCAAGCTGATCTAGGTGTTATGGATAAAGCACTAAGTTACGTACCCGAATAACAGATCCTCTGTATAGAAAAAAGCCACCTCAGGTGGCTTTTTTTGAACCCAAATTTTGGTCAAAAGTTTAATTTATTAGCCAATTCGACTTAACTCCATTCAGTGATGAGTCATTAATTTACCTACTTGAAATAACCTAACTACATGATATTTAATTAAAATAAAACTATTTTAAGTTGTTGGCATAACTCTTGGAATCCTGTTGATGTATAAATAAAAATCATCAGGAGAATAACATGGGTATATTTAACCGCGTAAACGACGTCATTCAAGCAAATATCGTAGCTATGCTTGATAAAGCAGAAAACTCAGAGAAATTACTCAATTTAATGCTTACTGAAATGCAAGAAGCGCTTAATGAGTGTCGTAGTACGGCAGCTGCACTTTTATGTGAAGAAAAGAGCATTAAACGACAAATAAGTAACAAACAGCAAGCGCTCGCAAATTGGCAATTAAAAGCTGAGCATGCTGTGGCAAAAAATCGTGACGATTTAGCTAAATCAGCATTAGCCGAAAAACACACAGTTGAACAAAGCATAGGGTGCTTGCAAACGCAGCTTGAAACATTGCAGCAATCAATTGTAAAAATCACAGAAGACTGCGAGCGCTTACAACACAAAATGATGGAGGCAAAAGCAAAACAAGCACAACTTACAAAGCGTGAAAACGTAGTTGAAGCAAGGGCAAAAATAAATACGCAACTACAAAGCGATAAAGTGGCTTTTGCCTTATCACGATTTGAGCAAATAGAGCGCCGCGTTGAAAGTGTAGAGTCGCAAGTTGAAGCGTATGAGCTCACAGATACTGCGAGCAATACAGCTATGCAAATTGAGTCACTGGTTAAAAATGAAAAAATTGATGTAGAACTGACTAGTTTAAAAGCAAGTTTAAATACTGCTAATAAACAAACAGCTTAAGGAGATTGTTATGAATAGTTTTAATACACACCGTCGTTGGTACAAAAACACGCTTAACAAAAAAATATCAGGCGTCTGTAGTGGGTTAGCTTACCGACTAGACTTTCCGGTATGGTCTACTCGCTTAGTGACCGTTTTATTATTTTTAAGCTTTCCGTTTGCAGTGGCGCTAGGTTATTTAATTGCTCACTGTTGCCTTGAAGAAAAAGCAGTGTAAGGAGAGCAGCATGAAAACATTCGTCGTGTGCCTAGTTATTTTTGCGTTGTTTTTAATTAATAGCGGTTCAATTATTCACTTTGATGTGTGGCAGTTTCCGCTATGGATCTCAGATATTAGCTGGACAGGTATAGAGCTCATTGGTGCGTTAGTTGCTATTATCGTTGTTATTGCGATTGTTGCTTTAGTGACGATGGGGTTAGTTGGCGCGGCGATGGTGGCACTGGCTGGTACTATTTTAGCTTTTTTATTCGGATCATTGATGATTGCTTGGCCGTTATTGTTTGTAGCAGGGCTGTGTTGGTTAATCGCAGATAACAAAAAAGTCGTCTCTTGAGCTTAAATTAGCTGCCTAACATAGGGGAATTATGATAAATTTAAACTATATTTTTTTGTTTTAACAAGGATTTTACCGATGATTAAACAATGTATTTTGATAGCAAGTGCATTAATGGTGGGGGTTTTTTCGTCTTCGTTAATGGCGCACGAAGGACATGAACACGATAGTGTTGTTGCGCAGCTACAAGTAACACATGCGCAAGTAAGAGAGTTTTTGCCGGCAACCAAAGCCAGTGTGGCTTACTTTAGTATTAAAAACCACAGCAATGTACCAGCAACGTTGACTAAAGCGACAATTGATGGTCTAGGGCGTGTTGAAATTCATGAGCACGTTCACGCTGACGGTATGATGAAAATGCAAAAAGTCGAATCATTGCTTATTAAAGCTCACCAACAACTCGATTTTAAGCCAGGCAGCTATCATTTAATGGTGTTTGAACCACAAGAACCGTTAAAAGTAGGTCAAGAACGTAAACTCACGCTATATTTTGAAGACGGGAACCGAGTATTTACCAATGCAAAAGTCGTTTCGTTAGCCTCACAAGCAGAGTCGGTAAAAGCATCGAAAGATCATAGTCATCATTAGGAGGATAAATGTCACAGCATAAAGGAAAAATAATAACGGCACTGGTACTGTTATTTGTCGTGTTTTACGCCATTGCAGTATACTGGAGTATAGAGCCTTCACGTTTTGATGTTGTGCAAAATGCTAAGCAACAAGCGCAGCAACGCAGTGAAAAACTAGTCACAGGTTATGTAACAACTTCAACACTCATCACTGTAGCTGATACGCTTTTAACTAAATCAGGCGGTTACTTATCAAATGATGTGCTACCACCGAGCGTAATAATGGACAATATGCCGGCCTGGGAGTATGGTGCGCTGGAAATGGTGCGTGATTTAGCGTTGTCTATGCGAAAAGATTTTAGCCGCTCACAATCGCAATCAACTGAACACGAAGCGCTCAAAAAAGCTCAGCCACAATTTAATATCAGCTCTGAAGCATGGGCATGGCCAAGTGCTGAGGGTGAATACCAAAAAGGAATTGATTATTTAATGGTATATCGTTCTCAAATAGCCAATCAGCATGAGCGCGATAGCCAATTTTACTCTCGTGCAGATAACCTACGCAGTTGGTTAAAAGAAGCTGAAAAGCGTTTAGGCAGCTTAAGTCAGCGTTTAAGTGCAAGCGTGGGTCAAGATAAAGTTAACACTGACCTCGCCGGTAACTCTTCAAATACACAGGCCACCTATACGCCTTTACAACAACAAATAAAAACATCATGGTGGGAAATTGATGATGTATTTTATGAGTCACGTGGTGCTACTTGGGCTTTACTGCACTTTTTACAGGCGGTTGAATATGATTTTGCCGATGTGCTTGATAAAAAGAACGCCCGTGTCAGCTTGCAACAAATTATACGCGAGCTTGAAGCAACCCAAGAAACGGTATGGAGCCCAATGATTTTAAACGGTAATGGATTTGGTTATGTCGCCAACCATTCACTTGTTATGGCAAATTATATTTCTAGAGCCAATGCGGCACTGATTGAACTTAGTGAATTATTAGCGCAAGGATAAAAAATGAAAAAGTATTGTATAGCAGCAGCCTTATCAATGGCATGTTTAGCTCCTGTAGCACAAGCCGACACTGTATTAGGCTTATATGTAGGGGTTGATGGTTGGAAAGCAGATAATGACGGTAGCTTTTCTGATAACAATAACGCCCTGCAAAACTTCAACTTTAAAGATGAAACTTTTGTCAGTTATTACGCTGCGCTTGAGCACCCAGTGCCATTAGTGCCAAACTTAAAGTTAAAATACACTGAGCTTGAATTAACCGGTTCAACAGTGCTTGAAGACACATTTAGCTTTAACGGCACTGATTATGTTGTAGGCACAGGTGTTAATTCAGTGACTGACTTATCGCATATTGATTATATTCTTTACTACGAGATTTTTGATAACGATTTAATCTCAATTGATTTAGGTCTTAATGCTAAGCAGTTTGATGGTGAGCTTGTTGTAACAGGTACATCACAACAAGGTGGCGCTAACTTTACTGAAATCGAAGAGTTCTCTGGTGTTGTGCCGTTAGTATATGGACGTTTTGAAGCGGGTTTACCATTTAGTGGTTTAAGTGTTTTTGCTGAAGGCAGCTTTTTAGCCATAGATGACAGTAAAGTACAAGATTACCAAATGGGTATTGCTTGGGAGTTTATTGATAACCTAGCCGTTGATGTTGCGGTTAAAGCGGGCTACCGCTCTATGGTTTTAGAACTTGATGATGTCGATGATATTAATACTGATATTGATGCATCAGGCCCATTTGCGGGCATACAAGTTCATTTTTAAGCACCGACTTTTCGAAAAGCCACCTCGTGTGGCTTTTTTAGTTACTTTGAAGCATGCCACACTAATTCAAATTCCCCTTCAAATGCTGCACCAATTAACTGTTTGTACACTTTATTAATTGGGTAGTTCATTAATCTAAATAGTTCATCACCTGTTTGAGTAAACTTATAATAACTCAATACTAAGTCGTTACTTTTTGCTTTTAAAGTTAGTTTTTGAGTCAAAAAGGAGAGGGTGATCTCTTGTCCTGCTTTTAATGCAGCGGATTCAATCTCTTTACGGTATAACAAATTTAAATCCATTAAGGTTAATACATCAGGAAAGCTTACACCGCTTTTACCTATGCTTAATGACACTTTATTACCTTTACCTAGTAAATCAAATAATGAGGGTTTTTTGTAATACCCCAAGAATATTAGGTGGCTACTATCCTTTTCGTTATACCCAGAAATAGACACGCACTTTCTTAATGAATCGGCTTCGCGCTGGGTCATGTGCTTGAGTGTTTGTAAACTTTTAATAGAAAAAGTACCTGGGCTAATGGTTTCACCAGTAAAAATTTTTGCCCACAACACTTGCATAGATTGATTTGAGGTATCTTCACATAAGGCTATAAAGTGCTCCACCCAATCAGCATCGGGCTGTTTAGCGCAAGCAACATCAGGACAAAACTCCATTGCTAAGGCTAAAATAGTCTCAATATTTTGTTGCTGTTTAATCAGTAGTAAGTCTTGTCTTTTTTGAGCACGCGCTAAAATTGAATGCTCGCTATTAATACTATAAAGCGATTTGGCTTTACTTTGAGGATTATAGGTTTTTTCATCAATGGCAGGCGTATTACTCACTTTTGTGACTGAGTAACCTAGCAGTGACTCAATAATATTGGCAAGTTTAATCCTGGCTTGTGCGGTTTTGACTGTCATGGCTTTCCATTATTGCTTGTGCATCACTGAGTTGAGCGACTGTTTTTAAGTTATTTAGCCCTAGGGTCACTATATTACCTAATATATTTTCAGCAAATATAGCAACGTACCCAGAAATAAGCGGCATCGTTGCTTGTCCTTCTATTTGCCACGTGACGGTTTTTGTGTGCGGGCTAAATAGCAATTTGCTAGTGATAATATGCTCTTGATTAAATAACACACTAAATACAACTTCATTATCGCTTAATGCCGATATTGTCATTTCGCCTTTGCCCCATTTACCTTCCCAAGATTGGTAGGCTCCTGCGCCAGAGCTCGGTTCTCCAATATTAAACTTAATGTTAGGGTCTATTTGTTGCCACGGCGACCATTTATACCACTGGGTAAAGTCCTCCACTAATGACTTTATTGCGGGAGCGCGTGCGTTAATCTTTATACTTTTTTGCACATGATAATTTTGTGGTAACAATAATCCAACGATAACAAAAACCAAGAGTAAAATGATTGAAAACTGCATTATTTTTTTAAGTAGTTTAATAGGTATTCCTCATCTATTTTAATTTACAGCGTCTATCAATTATTAATTATTTAATAGTTTAACGAAGTCGCGGTTGCTTTTGATCTATTTTATCTACCTTGTATTATTTCAAAAGCAGACATTAGCCGTAATAAGTTTAGATGATTTATTAGTTTTAGTAATGCAATAAAGGTAAACAATTTTTAATCAGCGCTTTCATTTTGTGCTATATCAACGGGGATGTCGATAGGGTATAATTCGCGCCTTTTGTTATTGAACGGCCAATTTTATGAGCACATTAAAAGCTGATCGCGCCTTATTCTCATATCCCAAGTATTGGGCTGAGTGTTATGGCACAGCTCCATTTTTACCAACAACACGCGAAGAAATGGACGCGCTTGGCTGGGATAGCTGCGATATTATTATTATTAGCGGTGATGCTTATGTAGACCATCCTAGTTTTGGGATGGCCGTAATTGGCCGTGTGCTTGAAGCGCAGGGGTTCAGAGTGGGCATTATTGCTCAGCCTGATTGGAACTCTAAAGATGCCTTTATGGCATTGGGTAAGCCTAACTTATTTTTTGGTATTACAGCCGGTAATATGGACTCGATGATCAATCGTTACACCGCTGAAAAACGAATGCGCCATGATGATGCATACACACCAGGAAATGTCGGCGGTAAACGCCCCGATCGCGCCGTGATCATATACTCACAACGTTGTCGTGAAGCCTATAAAGATGTGCCGCTCGTGTTAGGGGGCATTGAAGCCAGCTTGCGTCGTATTGCTCATTATGACTATTGGCAAGAAAAAGTACGTCGTAGCGTATTATTTGACGCTAAAGGCGATATTTTAATCTATGGTAATGCCGAACGCCCGTTAGTTGAAGTAGCGCACCGTATCGCTGCGGGTGAAACCATAGATACCATACAAGATGTGAGAGGCACGGCAGTTATTCGTAAAGAGCCTTTACCCGGTTGGCGTGGCAGTGACTCAACAGCCATTGATAAAATTGGTAAAATAGATCCTATTCCTAATCCTTATGGCGCGGATGATGTTGGCTGTGCTAAATCAGAATTTAAGCAAGCGGGTATTGATTTAAAAGCCGAAGCTGCAAAACCAATTATCATCCAACCTGCGCGCCCTAAGCCATGGGAAAAAACTTACGTTAAGTTACCTGCTTTTGAGCAGGTCAGTGTTAATAAACCATTATATGCTCATGCATCGCGTATTTTGCACCAAGAAACCAACCCTGGTTGTGCAAGAGCGTTGTTTCAGCGTCATGGCGATCGCTCTATTTGGGTGAACCCGCCAGCTTATCCACTTGAAACCCAAGAAATGGATGATGTGTTTGGTTTACCGTATCAGCGCATTCCGCACCCAAGTTATGGCGACGCTAAAATTCCTGCTTACGATATGATTAAAACGTCGGTAAATATAATGCGCGGTTGTTTTGGCGGCTGTTCGTTTTGTTCCATTACCGAGCATGAAGGGCGAATAATTCAAAGCCGTTCTCAAGAATCAATTATTGAAGAAATTGAACAAATTAGAGATAAAGTGCCAGGCTTTACTGGGGTTATCTCTGATTTAGGTGGGCCAACTGCAAATATGTATAAACTGCGTTGTACCAGTAAAAAAGCAGAGAGTACGTGCCGTCGCTTGTCGTGTGTGTATCCTGATATTTGTAAGCATATGGATACTGACCATACCCCGACTATCGATTTATATAAAAAGGCGCGTGAGGTTAAAGGGATCAAAAAGATCTTAATTGCTTCGGGCGTGCGTTATGACCTTGCTGTACGTGATCCTCGTTACGTTAAAGAGCTAGTAACCCATCATGTTGGTGGATATTTAAAAATAGCACCTGAGCACACTGAAGATGGTCCATTATCTAAAATGATGAAGCCGGGTATGGGTGCCTACGATGAATTTAAAGCGCTATTTGATAAGTACTCTAAAGAAGCGGGTAAAAAGCAGTATTTAATTCCATACTTTATTTCTGCTCACCCAGGGACTAAAGACGAAGACATGGTTAATATGGCTTTGTGGCTGAAATCGAATGACTTTAAGCTTGATCAGGTGCAAAACTTTTATCCGTCACCTATGGCTAATGCGACCACCATTTATCATACTGAAATGAACTCGCTTCGTAATATTAAAAATAATACTGAGCAAGTTGCTGTGCCTAAGGGCGCGCGTCAACGTCGTTTGCATAAAGCAATTTTACGCTATCACGATCCTGCCGGTTGGCCAATGATCCGCGAAGCCCTGCGTAACATGGGCAAAGCTAAACTCATTGGTAAAGGTCCAAATTGTTTAGTGCCAGAAGAAGGGCGAGATGAAAGACAAACTAAAGGCGTAAAAGGTAATAAGGGCGGTCGTCCTGCGCTTACTCGTCATACTGGCTTTAGCCAGTTTAAAAAAGCCAACACTAAACCTAAGGTAGGTGGTAATCGCCAGCGCGCTAAGTAGCCTTAACTTATGTAAAGTAACTATCGGCTTAAACAAAAACACCGCGTATTGACGCGGTGCTTTTGTTTATAAAAAGATTAGAGCCTAAATCAATAACCAAGTCGCAGTACCTAAGAAGGCAAATATACCAACAATATCAGTTACTGTGGTTAGTACCACACTGCCTGCAAGTGCTGGATCTATTTTCATTTTTTTAAGCAATAGTGGGATACTAGCACCCGCAATACCTGCTGCAACTAAATTCATAAACATAGCAAACGCTAAAACACCACCGAGTTTGAAATCCCATTGCCAAAGCGCAACGACACCGGCAATTAGGATAGACCAAACCATACCGTTAATCGCGCCGATAGCGAGTTCTTTTAATAATAAAAAACGTTGGTTAGTTTGGTTGATATGGCCCACCGCGATACCGCGAATAACCAAAGTTAAGGTTTGGCTGCCTGCAACCCCACCCATTGACGGAACAATACCATTGAGCACAGCAAGAATTGGTAATATAGCTAAGGTGTTTTCAAAAAAGCTCGCCACAATTGCAGCCAGCAATGCAGTTAGTAAGTTTACACCCAGCCAAATTGAGCGCTTTTTAGAGCTTTTTAACACAGGTGCAAAGGTATCTTCTTCATCATCTAAACCCGCTAAACCCAGTAAACTGTGCTCAGCGTCTTCACGAATAACATCAACGATATCATCAATGGTGATCCGCCCAAGCAAGTGTGCGTTGTCATCAACAACCGGTGCCGATATCCAGTTATGACGCTCAAACAATTGTGCAACTTCGCTCTCATCCATTGAAATAGGAATAGACTCACAGTCTTCATCCATTAACTCATGAACAATTTTTTCAGGGGGATTAGTTAATAAAGTACTCAGCGATAGGGCGCCTAAAAAGCAGTTATTTTCATCAACCACATATAAGTCATCTGTACCCTCAGGTAATTCGCCGCGTAAGCGAATATAACGTAGTACCACATCTAGAGTCACATCGGGGCGAATAGTAACGGTATCTATATTCATCAATGCGCCAGCAGAGCGCTCTTGATACGATAAAGCCTGCGTTGCACGTTCTCTATCTTGAATATCCATAGCGCTAACAACATCTTTAAAAACAGTGTCAGGTAGGCTACGTAGTACTTCCCCTAAATCATCATGGCCCATGTCTTCGGTTGCAGCAGCAATGTGCTCGGGTGCCATTTGCGCAATAATGCCCAAACGTACATCTTCAGACAGCTCTTCAAGCACATCACCTTGTACATCAGGATCAACCAGTTGCCAGAGCATACGACGAATTTTATGGGGAGATGATTCTAAAAGAAGTGCGGTATCACAAGGTGCCGTTTTTGCTAGCATGCGCCTAACTTGAACAAATTGACCACTATTTAGTGACTTAGTCACCTGTTTTAGTTGTTGTAGTGGAATATCTTGTTCTAAAGCTTCAGGCATTGGCGTCCTTAATTAAATTTTATTACACGATGATGGGGTATTGCTTTATCTTACTTTATATCAGTAAACTACCTCAACCACTATTAATCTAAGTTTAGGATGATGAGTTAATAATGAACTTTTTTATTCTTGCTCATTAAATCGTTGGTCGATGAGTTCACCTATTGCGCTAAGTGCAGGCTCAGCGTCGGGGCCTTCGCATACCACCTTAACTTCTTTGCCTTGGCTGCTTTCGAGTAACATAAGTGCCAGCACGCTATCGCCAGCGGCTTGTTTGTCATCTTGAAATAAAGTGATTGTGGCATCAAATTGCACAGAAAGCTGAGCTAATACTGTCGCCGCTCTAGCGTGTAATCCTAATTTGTTTTTTATTAAAAATGTATTTTCTAAGCGCATGACATGTTCTCACTCGGTATTATTCTTGTTCTCGGTGGCGAATTTTTACATTAGGATGGCTCATTGCAAAGCTTTCGCCAATGGTTTGCGCTAAATAAACAGAGCGGTGTTGCCCACCGGTGCAGCCAATTGCAATAGTCAAATAGCTGCGGTTATTTCTTTCTAAATGAGGCAGCCATGTTTGCACGAATGTTTGAATTTGCCATGTAAATTTTTGTACTATGCTGTGGCTGGCTAGGTAGTCTTTTACTGGTTGATCTAGCCCTGTGAGTGGCTTAAGTTCAGGCTCCCAATGCGGGTTTGGTAAAAAGCGAGCGTCAAATACATAATCTGCTTCTTTGGGTATACCGTGCTTAAAACCAAATGACTCAAAGGTAATGATCAGTTGTTTGTCTTTTTTACCGAGTATTTTTTCACGAATAGATTCAGCCAGCTGATGCACACTTAAATCCGTAGTATCAATCATATAATCGGCACGGTTAATGAGCACATCAAGGAGTTGTTTTTCTTTTTTTATTGCTAAATCAAGTGGCAGTGAGTCAATCGAAAGAGGGTGAAGGCGCCGTGTCTCTGAAAAGCGTTTAATTAAGGTTTGATCGTCACTGTCTAAATAAAACACCGTTGGCTTAGTAAAACCAGGTAAATATTCAATGATTTCATTAAACTGTTGCTGCTCTTTAGGTAAATTACGCACATCAACACTTACGGCTATTTTGTTGTAGCTGTCGGAAACACTACGAACAAGAGATGGTAATAAATTTAAAGGAATATTATCTACACAATAATAACCTAAATCCTCAACAACACGCAGCGCAACAGATTTACCAGAACCTGAGCGACCACTTATAATTATTAATTCCATTTATCACCCTTAATTGTTACTACGGTTGACTTACAATTACTTGATACAGCTCATTGTCGGATTTTGCCGCTCGTAATTGCTTACAAAATTCTTTATCGTTGAGCTTTTCTGCTATAGTGGCTAAGGTTTTTAAATGCTGCTTATTGTCACCATCAGGTACAATTAAGGCAACAAAAATGTCGACCGGTCTGTTATCTATCGCATCAAAATTAATAGCCGTTTCGCTCACTAATATAAGAGCAAGAGGCTCTTGTACACCACTCATACGACCATGAGGAATTGCAATTCCTCGACCTATACCTGTACTCCCTAGTTTTTCTCTGGCGGTTAACGCGTTAAGAATATCTTGTTGTGTTAAATAGGGCAGTTTATTGTGAGCCAATTCACTGATAAATTCTAAAATTCTTTTTTTACTATTAAAAAGGACCGCAGCTTTACTGCAGTCCTGACAGATAAGTGAGCTTAATTTCATAGTGTTAGTGTCGAGCAAGTTTCTCTTTGTGTTTAATTACTTGACGATCTAGCTTGTCAATCAGCGAGTCTATAGCGGCATACATATCTTGGTGTTCAGTAGAAGCAAAAATCTCAGCGCCACTAACATGAACGGTTGCTTCGGCTTTTTGGTTTAGTTTTTCTACATCGAGAATAACGTGCACATTCGTTATGTGATCAGTGTGCCTCTGTAACTTCGAAAATTTACTATTTACGTAGTCTCTAAGCGAGTCGGTAATATCTACATGGCGACCAGTTAAATTCAGTTGCATAAACATTTTCCTCTTTGTTGTACGCCTTAAATCAAACTTTTACGTTGATTTGACGGGGGAATAGCTAGAGATTCGCGATACTTTGCAATAGTTCTCCTTGCTACTTTAATTCCTTGCTCAGCCAATATATCTGCAATTTTACTATCACTCAATGGTTTAGCTGAGTTTTCTGCAGCGATTAATTTTTTAATTAATGCGCGTATTGCTGTCGATGAACATTCGCCACCATTTTCAGTGCTTACATGGCTTGAAAAGAAATATTTAAGCTCAAAAATACCGCGTGGTGTGTGCATGTATTTTTGCGTAGTAACACGTGAAATAGTCGATTCGTGCATTTCTACCATTTCGGCCACGTCATTAAGTACCATAGGCTTCATCGCCTCAGGACCATGTTCAAAAAAGGCCTGTTGTTGTTGCACAATACAGTTAGTTACTTTAAGCAGTGTGTCGTTTCTACTTTCTAAGCTTTTTATAAACCATTTAGCTTCTTGTAAGTGTGAGCGAATAAACTGGCTATCGCCGCTTGATTTAACCGTACGCGACATAGCTGCATATTGGCTGTTTACCCTAATTTTAGGCATGCTATCTGGGTTTAGTTCAACCACCCAACGGCCTTTCACTTTTTTAACCGACACATCAGGAATAACGTACTCAGACTCTTCTCTAACAATAGTGTCAGCGGGTTTTGGGCTAAGCGTGTGAATTAACGTCATGACTTCTTTAAGCTCATCTTCTTTGAGCTTAGTTTTTTTCATTAACGTGCGATAATCACGCGCAGCCAGTAAGTCAATGTGATCGGTTAAGATCATTTTTGTTTCGTTTAAAAAAGGCGTGTCTTGGTCAAACTGATTTAGTTGAATACACAAACACTCTTGTAAACTACGCGCGGCTATTCCTACCGGATCAAATAACTGAATACGCTTTAAAACGGCTTCTATTTCATCAAGTTCAACTTCATCTTCTATGTCGTTTTCTTGATTAAAACTTTCTAATATTTCTTCACAGCTAAGGGTTAAAATACCAGAATCGTCCACAGCTTCTACGATTGCAATCGCGATGGCTTCATCTGTTGGGCTAAATGGCGTCAGTTGCAATTGCCACATTAAATATTCATGCAGCGTTTCAGTTGAAGAGCCTTGATAAATTGATTCATCTTCAGGCATTGGTCCCGAGGAAGAGGCAGGTGCTGCGCTCATGTATTCATCCCATGTAACATCCATTGCCATATCATCGCTAATGGTGTCTTTGGTCATGGCTTCGCCGCTATCTTGCTCATATTCGCTAGGTTTTTCATCAGCTGAAGCACTTAGCGTTGATTCATCGGTATCGGCTTTTTGTTCGTTTTTACCCGCAGCATCTTCACTGTAATCTTGTTCTTCAACTTCAAGCAAGGGATTACTATCGAGTGCTTCTTGAATTTCTTGCTGGAGATCCAATGTACTGAGCTGCAATAAGCGAATTGCTTGTTGCAACTGTGGAGTCATTGTAAGTTGCTGGCCCATGCGCAGCTGTAATGATTGCCTCATTTATCTCTAACAATCCTTTTAAATTAGTATGATTAATCTTAGCAGATGCTTAGTGGAATAACACACATATTAGAGCTTGAACTGCTCGCCCAAATAAACATCGCGTACTGTTTTATCGTTTAATACATATTCTGGAGTGCCTGATGCAATTAACTCCCCATGAGAAACTATGTAGGCTTTTTCACAAACATCAAGTGTTTCGCGGACGTTGTGATCTGTAATCAATACGCCAATTCCTCGGTTTTTAAGGTGCTCTATAATCTTTTTAATATCTAATACAGAGATAGGATCAACCCCTGCAAAGGGTTCGTCTAGTAGTATAAATTTAGGATTTGCTGCTAATGCTCGCGCAATTTCAACACGGCGACGCTCACCACCTGACAGAGCCATACCTTGGCTGTCACGAATATGCTGAATACTAAATTCATCAAGTAAATTATTTAAGGTATCTTCACGTTGTTGCTTATTGAGCCCTTTACGTGTTTCTAATATAGCCATTAAGTTTTGATAAACCGTCAGCTTTCTAAAAATAGATGATTCTTGTGGTAAATATCCTATCCCTAGGCGAGCTCGACTGTGCATTGGTAATAAAGTGATATCTTGATCATCGATTGATATTTTACCTTTATCGCTCGGTACAAGGCCTACAATCATGTAAAAGGTCGTGGTTTTACCTGCGCCATTGGGGCCAAGTAAGCCGACAATGCTGCCTGCTTCAACTTCTAGACCAACGTTTTTCACCACTTCACGGCCTTTATAGCTTTTCGCTAATAGCTCTGCTTTTAATGTGCTCATGGTTGGCCTTTATCGTCTTCTTTTTTGTTTTCAACAGGCACTAAAATAGTGTGTACACGGTCTGTTGAGTTTTCGTCTTTTTCTGCGCTAATTAACTGCTGCTCTATATCGTAGGTGATACTTTTAGCAGTTATTTTTTGACCTGCTTGAGCAATACTGGCATCGCCGATTAAGGTTAAAAAACGTTGCGAAACATCGTAACGTACTTCATTCGCACTGGCACTCATGATGGTGCCATCTGCTTGTGTTTCTTCAAAATATGCAGGGCTGCCTGTGGCAATTAATAATTGCTTGTTATCGCCTAAGTCATCGCGTTTATGCACTTCTAAACGGTCAGCTGTGATACGGCGATTACCATGAATAATTTCAACATTTTTCTCAAAAATGCCCACGTTTTCTTTTAATTGACCTTCCTGCCTGTCAGCACTAATTGAGATTTGATTAGCCGCAGGAGCTTCAGTGGTTTCCTCTGCATGGCTATGAAATGCAATCAGTAATGAAGGAACAATTAGAATTTTAAATAGGTTATTGGTCATAATATAGGGTTCGCGTATGGTTAATAAGTTTAATCACTTCGGTTTTTAAATCGGCCTCAAGGCCTTTGCCTGTGATTTTTAAATTAGGTCCTGTAATAACGACAGGCTGCTCTGACTGCATAGTGAGTAGTTTTATATCTACATTGATGCTATCGGCTGTGATCGTATCGATCATGGCGTTATCGGCTAAATTTAGCGCTTTTACATTGCCCTCTAATACGAGTTGACGATCGTCGTAGAGGGTGGCCTCATCAGCGTTAATACGCCATGTTTGCTGCTCGTTGTATAACGTAAATATAGGTTTTTCAAAAAAGGTAAAACCAAGTTGTTGGTATAACTCCATTTTTACCGCAGTTACTTTGTGGCTTATTTTACCTTGTTCATCATAAGCCGTTTGTTTTAGCTCAATAGCGGTATAATCAGGCTTAGCAATAACTTGTGTTTCTTCGCTTGCAGTAATATCAACCTTAGTAAAATAAGGATACCAGAGCCAAACCATACAGCTTATGAATAAAACGCTCAGTATAATGCGCGCTACATTCATGAACTCGTTCCTTGGCTAGTTAGTGGCTTGCTATTTTCGAGCATAAGTAAGTCTGTCAGCTCTCTTACCGCACCAAAACCGCCGGGTAGTTGGGTTACATAATGTGATAAACGTTTAATAAGTGGATGAGCATCGTTTACGGCAACCGCAAAACCGACTTGCTCCATTACTGGCATGTCTGGACCATCATCACCTATATAAGCAATTTGATCATCGCTAAGCGCTAATTTTTGTTTTAATTCTTGATAGGCTATAAGTTTGTCTTCTTGGCCTTGATATATATGTTGTACGGTTAAACTGCTCATACGTTGCTGCACTATATGAGAATGGCGCCCGGTGATCACAGCGACTTCAAAACCGCTGTTAATCAGGGCTTTGATACCAAATCCGTCTTTGGTGTTAAATGCTTTGAGTTCTTCACCTTGGTTTCCAAGGTAAATACGCCCATCAGAAAATACACCATCAATATCACAAATTAATAGCTTTACTTTTTTTGCGCGCGCCTTCGCATCATCACTTAACGGTTGATAGAGATCTTCAAATTGCATTTATAGCACCCCCGCTTTAAGTAAGTCTTGCATATTTAGTGCGCCAATCGGTTGATTATGCTCATTAATTACAATTAAGCCATTAATACGTTTTTGTTCCATAATATTTAACGCTTCAGCCGCGAGCATGTCTTGGGTGGCTGTAGTACACGACTTGGTCATTACAACATTAATTTCAGTGCTATGAATGTCAATACGTTGCTCTAAAATACGGCGTAAATCGCCATCGGTAAACAGGCCTGATAATTGCTGGTCACTATCAACAATAGCGGTCATGCCGAGTCCTTTGGCCGACATTTCAATTAAGGCATCTTTAATCGTTTGCGTCTCGTTAATGATAGGCGTATCAGCACCACTGTGCATAACATCTTTAAGAGTTAAGAGTAATCGCTTGCCTAAGCTACCACCAGGGTGCGATAGTGCAAAATCATCAGCAGTAAAGCCACGTGCTTCTAATAATGCCACCGCCATGGCATCACCCATAGCGAGTGTGGCAGTGGTACTTGCAGTAGGTGCTAAGCCCAATGAGCAGGCTTCTTGTTCAACTTTAATACACACATGCACATTTGCCAATGTTGCCATGGTTGAGCCTTGGTTGCCTGTCATGGCAATCATTTTGGCACCAATGCGCTTTAATACCGGAATAATATTAAGTACTTCGCTGGTTTCACCAGAGTTTGAAATGAGGATAACCACATCATTTGCTGTGATCATTCCTAAATCACCATGGCTTGCTTCACCTGGGTGAACAAAAAATGCGGGGCTGCCGGTACTGGCAAGAGTGGCGGCTATTTTGTTACCAATATGACCTGATTTACCCATGCCAATAACAATAATACGACCTGGGCAGTCATACATTAATTGACAGGCTTGGTTAAAGCTTTCATTAACGTATTGTGTAATATCGCTGAGTGCTTGGCGTTCAATCTCTAGAACACGTAACCCTTGTTGAATAAAGTTTAGCGTTGCCATGGGCTATCCTACTTGACTAAAAATATAACCTTGGTAAATCATAAATGCGACGATGAGCAAGCCACCTTCTATTCTATTGATACGTCTTTGACCTCTAAAGTTCAATGACATAGCAATTAGCGCCAAGGTTGCGCCAATCATAATAATAACATCACGGTTAGCTACCGAAGCATCGATAACCGATGGATTAATTAATCCTGCCAGCGGTAATACCGCTAAAATATTAAAAATATTCGAACCAACTATGTTACCCAGCGCTAAGTCATCTTCATTTTTAAGTACACCTGCAATTGAAGCTGCAAGTTCAGGTAAGCTGGTGCCTATAGCAATAATGGTCAAACCAATCACTAAGTCACTTAAGCCAAAATATTTTGCGATATCAACGGCTGAGCCAACTAAAAAGTGTGAACTAACCGGCAGTAAAATCATACCCACTACCAGCCAAAAAACAGCTTTTTTGGTTGGTACGTTGTCAGGTACTTCGTCACAGGCTTCGCTCACAAACGGATCGTCTTGGTTTTTAGCTCGCAGTGAGACAAAAATAAGTCCGCCAATAAAAACAACAAAGCCAAATAATAAGGCTGCACCTTCAAAAAATGAAAAATAGTTATCTGAAAAAATATACCAAGTTGCAATGGAGACCAGCAGTACCAGTGGAATTTCACGTTTTAACGTACTTGAAGATACTGATAAGGGTCTTAAAAGGGCAGTAATACCTAAAACTAATAAGATGTTAGTGATGTTTGAACCAACTGCATTACCCACAGCAGTATCGGTTTTATTTGCCAAAGCTGCTGAAGCCGATACCATCATTTCAGGCGCTGAAGAGCCCATAGCTACCACGGTTAAACCTACAATTAGCGTTGGCACGCCAAAGTTTTTAGCCAGTGCTGCTGCACCATAAACAAACCTGTCTGCACTCCATACGAGAGCCGCAAAACCAAGAATTAAAATGACAAACGAGGTAACCATTATGATAAGCCAATTAATGTAAATTCAGATAGTGCGAATAGTAACAAAAGCCACCATAAAAGTATAAATAAAAGAATAAGGTGTAATACATTAGGCGGTTATTTTAAGTATTCTTTGGCGCTTTTTATATGCAATTTTAAGCCAAAGTTAAGGCTGCTTGAATCAACCTTATAACTCTTTTTGCGACACTATTACAAAATCTTACGAATTGTTTTTTCCATATTGGTTAAAAAACCCTTAAAATAGAAATATGAGAGAGTATTGTTATGGAGAGCGACTTGTCGCAATCAATAGTAGAAGTCAAGGATGTTACCTTTTCTAGAGGCGATAGGGTCATATATAAAAATATGAGCTTTGACGTACCTGAGGGTAAAATTACTGCCATTATGGGGCCAAGCGGAATTGGCAAAACCACGATGCTACGCCTAATAGGTGGCCAGCTTAAACCAGACTCCGGTGATATTTTATTTAAAAACGACAGCATTGTCGCTATGTCGCGCAAAGAACTCTACGCGGCACGTAAACGCATGAGTATGTTATTTCAAAGCGGTGCCTTATTTACTGATATGTCGGTGTTCGATAACATTGCATTCCCCATTCGAGAGCACACGCAGCTCAGTGAAGATTTAATCCGTTTAGTGGTATTAATGAAACTACAAGCTGTTGGCTTACGTGGTGCTAAAGATTTAATGCCTTCAGAGTTATCTGGCGGTATGGCACGTCGTGCAGCTTTGGCTCGCTCTATAGCGCTTGATCCTGAACTTATTATGTATGATGAGCCTTTTGCAGGACAAGACCCTATTTCAATGGGGGTTTTAGTTAAGCTGATCAAATCTTTAAACGAAGTGCTTGGCTTATCTTCTTTAATTGTCACGCACGATGTGACAGAAGTAATGAGTATTGCCGACCACGTTATTATTATTGCTGATCAAGGCGTTATAGGCAGTGGCACACCAGAGCAGATGCGAGAACACGAATCACCACTTGTTCAACAGTTTTTAAAAGGGTTATCAGATGGTCCAGTGCCATTTCATTATCCAGCACAAACCTATGCAGATGAACTGTTAGGAGAGCAGCAGTAATGTTGGATTTACTACAAAAAATAGGCCATAAAACGCTGGGCCGTTTTGCTGCACTGGGGCGTTCAACCCAAATGCTGGCAAGTGCGTTATGGCATGTACCCAATTTTAAAAAAGGCACGCCCTTACTCGTGCGCCAATTATATATGGTTGGCTCACAGTCATTATTGATCATTGTTGTATCAGGATTGTTTATCGGCATGGTATTGGCTCTGCAAGGCTATACTGTTTTAGTTGATTATGGCGCTGAAGACAGCCTAGGGCCTCTAGTGGCACTTAGTTTATTACGTGAGCTTGGACCGGTAGTAACCGCGTTATTATTTGCCGGTAGGGCAGGCAGTGCGTTAACCGCTGAAATTGGCTTAATGAAAGCCACCGAACAGTTATCGTCGCTTGAGATGATGGCCATTGACCCGCTTAGACGAATTATAGCGCCGCGGTTTTGGGCTGGTTTGATCAGTATGCCAATGTTGGCACTTATTTTTTCTGCTGTAGCTATTATTGGTGCTCATTTAGTGGGGGTTGATTGGCTAGGCGTTGATACGGGAAGTTTCTGGTCAATTATGCAATCTCAGGTGTCGTTTGAAAAAGACATACTAAACGGTTTAATTAAAAGTATCGTATTTGCGATTGTTGTTACCTGGATTGCGCTTTACAAAGGGTATGACTGTGTTCCCACATCAGAGGGGATCAGCAAGGCAACAACAGAGACAGTGGTGCACTCATCACTAGCGGTATTAGGTTTTGACTTTATTTTGACAGCGGTAATGTTTACCAGCTAATAGGGTATTAAATAATGAATTCACGGAAATTAGAAATTTTAGTTGGTTTTTTTGTAGCATTGGGCATTTTAGCATTTTCAATGTTGGCGCTCAAAGTGGCTAATTCGGGTATTAGCGGCTCAGGTGAAACCTACACATTGAACGCCAAGTTTGAAAATATAGGATCATTAAAAACACGTGCACCCATTAAGGTGGGCGGCGTTGTTATTGGTCGTGTAGAGTCAATTTATGTGCATCCTCAAGAGTTTTTACCAGTAGTAAATATGAGCATTGATGCGCAGTATTTGTGTCGTTTTTCAGACACTAGTTCCATCTCTATCTTAACCTCGGGTATTTTAGGTGAACAATATTTAGGGATTCACCCCGTTATCGCATCAGATTCAGCTAAACAGCGATGCTTAGGCGAAGATGTAGCGAACAGCGAACAAGATCAAGCCATTGACGATTTATTTGGTGTTCAAAGTAAAGCATTAGCTAACGGCGATTCTATTACAGATACCAAGTCAGCATTGGTACTAGAAGAATTAATAGGCCAGTTTTTATTCAACCAAGGTAGTGAGTAATTATTATGTTGAAAACATTTTTAGCAAGTATCGCATTAGTAACTGTCACGCTAGTACAAAGTGTACATGCCGGTGAGGTGAAATTGGCTGATCCTAATAAAATGGTACGTCAGGTTGCTGATAATACCTTTGAACGTATTACCAAAGACCAGCCGTTAATAACCGCTAATAAAGAGCATTTACGGGTCATCGTTGAAGAAGAACTGATGCCTTACATTGACTACAAATATGCTGCACTGAGAGTGTTAGGTAGCGAAGTATCTAAGGTACGCGCCATTACCGACAAAGCAGAAAAAGCAAAAGCAATTGAAGATATTCAGCGTTTTATTGGCGCGTTTAGAGAGTACCTTGTTGCCACTTATGCTGGCGTTTTTACCCAGTATACTAATCAACAAGTTGAATTTGCTGCCGAGCAGCCTTTTAAAGGCAAAGATGTGGTGGTGATAAAAACCAAAATTGTAGAAGCCGGTAAGCCTGATATTAAAATTGATTTTAAAGTACGTGAAGATAGAAGTGGCGAATGGCGCGCTTACGATATGATTGCTGAAGGCATTAGCTTACTTGATGCAAAACAAAGTGAGTTTCAGGGCATTTTACGCCAACAAGGTATTGACCACGTTAGCGACCTGTTAGAGCAAAAAAGTAAGTTACCGGTTCAGTTTAGAGGCAGTGACACAAATGACTAAATTGGCAATCAGCCAAGTCGATGAGCAGCATTTACGAGTCAGTGGTGAATTGACTCATAATTCAATTGGCAATGAACGGCTTCTGAATACCAAGCGACAAACTGAGCATAAAACCCTTTATTTTGACCTAAGTGAGGTGACAAGGGTTGACACAGCCGGCTTAGCTTGGTTAATTCACTCTTTTACAGAATTTAAGCAGCAAGGCATTCGCCTTGAATTGCAAAACCCACCTGAACAACTGCAAAACCTTATGCAGTTAGGCCAGGTTACAACCCTATTTGAGTGAGAGTTATGGAAACGAGTCAAGTCGAAACATTATTACGCGACGAACTTCAGTTAGCTGAAGTACATGTAAAAGCCAATGGCAGTCATTATGAAGTAATCGCTGTCGGTGAATGCTTTGACGGATTAAGTCGTGTTAAAAAGCAACAGCTAGTATATGGGCCATTAATGAACACTATTTCAGACGGTACCATTCATGCTGTTTCTATCCGCGCTTTTACTCCGACAGAGTGGAAACGTGAGCAAAAATTCATTTTACCGCAATAAATAAGGCCCCTTAAATGGATCAATTTGTAATTCAAGGTGGCACTTCACTGGCTGGTGAAGTAACTATTTCTGGCGCTAAAAACGCAGCTCTTCCGATTCTATTCGCAGCTTTATTAGCTGATGGTAAAAGTACTTTTACTAACGTACCACATCTTCGCGATATCATCACGACCGAAGCCTTACTGAAAACGTTAGGCGCTGATGTTCAGTGGCAGGGCGATTCACTCATTATTGATGGTGCAACGGTAAATAGCACGTTAGCGCCTTATGACCTAGTAAAGCAAATGCGTGCGTCAGTGCTTGCACTTGGCCCTTTAGTCGCTCGATTTGGTGAGGCACAAGTATCCTTACCTGGTGGCTGTGCTATTGGTGCGCGCCCGGTTGATATTCATATTCAAGGCTTAGAGCGTATGGGCGCTCAAATAACCGTTGAAAACGGTTATATTAATGCCAAAGTAGATGGTCGCTTAAAAGGCGCTGAAGTTTTCATGGAAATGATCAGCGTAGGTGCTACTGAAAACTTACTGATGGCGGCAACGCTCGCCGAGGGTAAAACAGTACTGGAAAATGCTGCCCGCGAGCCAGAAATTATCGATTTAGCCAATTGCTTAATTGCTATGGGGGCTAAAATCAGTGGTGCGGGCTCAAGCCGTATTGAGATTGAAGGGGTTGAGCGTTTATCAGGTTGTGAACACCGCATATTACCGGATCGTATTGAAACAGGTACTTTTTTAGTGGCTGCAGCGATGGCTGGCGGAGAAGTACTATGTAAAATGACCGACTTTCACTCACTTGAGCCTGTAATAGAAAAACTACGTGCAACCAATGCGTTATTAGAAGTGCACGATGACAGTATTTATCTAGACATGCGAGGCCGAGAGCTTAAAGCGGTGAATATTAAAACTATGCCTCATCCTGGTTTTCCAACCGATATGCAAGCGCAGTTTACCGCATTAAATGTGGTGGCTAATGGTAGTGCGACTATTACCGAAACTATTTTTGAAAATCGTTTTATGCATGTGCCTGAGCTACAACGTATGGGCGCTAATATTCGCTTAGAAGGCAATACGGCCTTTTGTGGTGAAACAAAAAGCTTATCGGGTGCGCAAGTAATGGCAACTGACCTTCGTGCATCAGCGAGTCTTATTCTAACGGGGATTGTGGCTCAAGGCGAAACGGTTGTTGATCGTATTTATCATGTAGATAGAGGCTATCAGCGTATTGAAGATAAACTCAGTGCGCTAGGTGCTAACATCAAACGCAAAAGCAATTAGTTATACTAATACGTAACCTGAACTCTGGATAATAAATCTATCTCAAGCAGCTATTTTCAGCGCTAACTGCGTTGAATTTACTTGCAATAGGCTAGCTATTGACGCGTAATTTCGCCTTGTTTTCACTGGAAATCTCTGGCTAGAGAAAAATAAACATAAATATCATTTTTGATTCAATACGTTAGTAAATCTCTTAACCAGAGTTCAGGTGACATAAAAACGCGATGATATGTCGCGTTTTTTTATGTCTAATGCCAAAGTATAAATAAGCGCTTTATAGCTTGGTTTCAAGCTCTGCTACTTTCACCATTATTTTTTGTATTTCACCGTTACGGTAAAGCTCAAATTCAATTTCTTTCCCCGGTTCGGTACTGCCTATTTTTTTCAATACATTTTGTGGATTAGCCACTGAAAGCCCAGCAATTTTAATCACAATATCTTGCTCTT
Organism: Pseudoalteromonas sp. S4741; assembly: GCF_005886135.1. Taxonomy (NCBI): domain Bacteria; kingdom Pseudomonadati; phylum Pseudomonadota; class Gammaproteobacteria; order Alteromonadales; family Pseudoalteromonadaceae; genus Pseudoalteromonas; species Pseudoalteromonas sp. S4741. The sequence goes on from NZ_PNCN01000063.1 coordinate 26,010, forward strand.
CTATACCCGCCTGCCATGCAGGACCTAAAGGGTCTAGGTTGGTAATACGCATGCCTGCAACAGGCGTTAAGCTATCATTGACCTCTTTGCCTGTACTGTCTACAGCTGTGCCTTCAAAGCCCAAATAGCCGCGTACAACACGACCATGGCGTATAAGCTTACCCATTACCTCTTTTGCCAAGGTGTAAGGCACCGCAAAAAAGATCCCTTGTATATTTAAGTTTTCACGGGTTTTAAACTGGGCAGAGGTGATCCCTACTAAATCGCCATTAGAATTTACCAGTGCACCACCAGAGTTACCTACGTTAATAGCAGCGTCCATTTGCAGTAAGTTATTGTAAGGACTGTCGGTAATTTTTTGTTTACCGGTGGCGCTAATGATCCCCTGAGTAATGGTTTGCCCTAAGTTAAGTGGGTTTCCGATGGCTAACACCAAATCGCCTACACTCGAACTGTAGTTATCATTAACAGGGATAACTGGCAGGTGATTGGCATTTATTTTTAATAATGCTAAGTCGGTAATAGTATCAAATCCAATGAGTTGCACATCAAAAAAACGTCTGCCGTCAGTAAGAATAACCAGTATTTGATCGGCATTATTGATCACATGGTAATTAGTCAAAATATAACCGTCAGGTGACATGATCACCCCAGAACCAAGCTCTTGCACCGTATTTTGGCGTTTATAGCGTGGCTCTTTAGAAATGCTTTCTGAAAAAATGGTGACAACCGATGGCGCTGCGCGCTTAACTGCATCAGAAAAGCTCAAATGACTTGCAGTCATTGCACTAGGTAGCGGCACATTAGGTAGCAATGCAGTGCGCATGTTAGGGCTAAAAAAAACCACTAAAAAAGCAATGCCTAAACCGGCAAATAGAGGAGGAAGTACAAATTTTAGAAGTTTTAGCACGGTATTCTTATTGTTAGTGAGCAATCCCTTTATGATGGCACAAAAAAAATAACAGCGGCAAGTGCCGCTGTTACTTTTATTGTATTATTACTGAATTAATACAAAAATAGACTCACGTCCGCGTTTCACACCTAACACAATATTACCTTGAATATCTTCGATAATTTTGTTCATGTCGCGAATGCTTTCTACTCGTTGACGGTTTACTTGCACAATAACATCGCCTTCTTCAAGGCCTACTCGTGCTGATGGCGAACGAGGGTCGACAGAGGTCACCTCAATCCCTTTCATTTTGTTCTTCTTCACGTTTTCCAGTGTTGCACCTTGGAATGCTGGGTGTAACTCTTCGCCCGCAGCGGTAATGCCTGATGCACCATCTAGGGTTACTTCCACATTTTTAACTTTACCGTCACGGTAAATCCCCAATTGTACTTCGCGGCCTTCACCTAAGGTGGCAATTTTACTGCGTAGTTCATGGAAGCCACTAATTTCGCTACCATTAATACTAATAATCACATCGCCTGCCTTAATACCGGCTTTGCTGGCTGCGGTGTCATCCATTACCTGCATAACATAAGCCCCCTGTTTAACATCAAGCTGCTGTGCTTTAGCAAGACCTGCATCAAGAGGGCGGCCTGAAATACCTAACGAACCACGGCGTACTTCACCATGCTCTACAATTTGATCAACTAGGTTTTTCATCATATTTGACGGAATAGCAAAGCCAATCCCCACATTTCCGCCTGATGCACCTAAAATAGCGGTATTAATACCAATCAGCTCACCGTTTAAATTAACTAAAGCCCCACCTGAGTTACCTTGGTTTATCGCGGCATCGGTTTGAATGAAATCTTCGTAACCCTCAATATTTAAGCCACTGCGGCCTAATGCGCTAACAATACCTGAGGTAACCGTGTGGCTTAAACCAAAAGGGTTACCAATTGCGACGGCAAAATCACCGACACGTAAGTCATCTGAGTTAGCTAGCTTTACTGCGGTTAATTCATCTGCGTCTATTTGTAGTAGCGCAATATCAGACTCTTTATCGCTACCAATTTTTGTTGCTTCATATTCGCGGCCATCCTCAAGAGTGACCACCATTTTTTCAGCGTCTTGCACGACATGATTGTTAGTAACCACATAACCTTTGTCAGCATCAATAATAACTCCAGAGCCTAAACCACTAAACTGGCGCTTTTGGCTACGTGGCTGCGGGTTGCCAAAAAAGAAATCGAGTGGGTCACCGCGTCGGCGAACCTCTTTAGAGCCTGAAACCTGAATACTCACTACACCTGGGGTAATTTGCTCAAGCATAGGGGCAAGTGTTGGTAATTGTTGACCATTAACGGCAACCGGCAACTTAGCAAACGAGGCGGTTGGACTTAGTAATAAGCTAGTAGATAAAATAGCAGCACTGATAAGTGATAATTTCATTTTCATAGTCAGGGTTTACTCCACTTAAAAAGCAAAAGGCTGCAATAAGCAGCCTCAAAAAAGTATCAAAGCTGTATACCTAGCTCACACATGGTTAGGTATATTACTTAAAGACTATGGGGTCAAAAAAAAGTTCATCAAGATGCTTTAGAAGTATTCATATCACCTGCAAATAAACCTGACTTACCCGACACATAATCCGCTGGTTGGGCATCGGCGTTTGAGCGGTCAGAACTACGTTCTTTTAATGACGCTTGTAACTGTTCTGTGGTTTCTTTTGAGAAAAACGGTTCAGCAGGGGCTTTATTTCTGTCCTCAAGTAACAGTTGATTAGTTTCTTCAACATGACTTAATAACTGGTCGTAGTTTTCTTTCATTTTGTTTACTAACTTACCAGTGTTCGCTAAATGGTCGGCAACATCTTGACGATACTGCTCAAGCGAATGCTTAGCTTGCTCTACTTGTTGCTCTAACTCATCTTGTTTAAATTGTTTTTTAGTGACAAAGGCACCAACGAAAAATGCAGCAATAGCAACCACTATCACTAAACCTACCCATGTAAATGTACCCATAAATTCACCTCTATGCGAAAATAACTAAAAAATTTAGTTCAATAATAATTCATACTAAGTCTAATATACCCTGAGTATTGATGCGTGTTAATATGCTTTACAAATTAAACTGTGTTTTAACTGTAAATAGATATGACTCCTTGGCAAACATACCAGCAAGACCTTCAACGCGATGACTTTGTACATGACGCAGCACAAGAAAATGCAGTTCGTCATTTACAGCGTTTATACGACGATTTAACACAAGCAAAACCACAATCTAAAGGTTTTTTTGCAAAGCTTTTTAATAAAGCAGAGCCAGCTCCTATTAAAGGTTTATACTTTTGGGGTGGCGTAGGCCGTGGTAAAACTTACCTTGTTGATACTTTTTACGAAGCGTTACCGGGTGATAGAAAAATGCGGGTGCATTTTCACCGTTTTATGCACCGAGTACACGATGAACTTAAAAAGTTAAATAACACTGCCAACCCTTTAGAAACAGTTGCCGATATTTTCAAAGCAGAAACAGACATAATTTGCTTTGATGAATTTTTTGTTCAAGACATTACCGATGCCATGTTGCTCGGTGGTTTAATGGAAGCGCTATTTGCTCGCGGCATTGTGTTAGTTGCAACCTCTAATATTATACCTGATGATTTATACCGCAATGGCTTACAACGCGCTCGTTTTTTACCGGCTATTGCCTTAGTGAATAAGCACACTGAAATAGTTAATGTAGATTCAGGCGTTGATTACCGATTACGTACACTGGAACAAGCAGAAATTTTTCACAGCCCGCTTGATGAACAAGCCGATAAAAACCTATTCGAATATTTTGACAAGCTCTCGCCAGAAGTCGGTAAACTAGATACCCCAATTGAAATCGAAGGGCGGATGATCAAAACCCGCAAGGTGTCTGACTGCATCGTTATGTTTGAATTTAGCGAACTGTGTGAAACTGCCCGTAGCCAAGTGGATTACATGGAAATAAGCCGATTATATAACACGGTGATTTTATCTAATGTAAAACAGTTAGGGCAAAATAATGATGACGCAGCAAGGCGCTTTATTGCGTTGGTAGATGAATTTTATGAGCGTAATGTAACGTTAATTATCTCTGCAGAAAAACCCATTACCGAGCTCTATACACAAGGCAATTTAAACTTTGAATTTAAACGCTGTGTTAGTCGCCTGCAAGAAATGCAATCGTTAGAGTATTTAGCCCGAGAGCATTTAGCTTAAAGTACGAAGGTTAGCGGGCGACGGGCTACGAGTCGAGATTTCGTAGCAGCGAGTTTACCTCGCGTAAATTTGGTCATTTCTCGAACCTCGAACCCAGAGGCTTTATGCCGCACACATGTAGCAGCGGATTTATTCCGCGTCTTTTTTAAAGGTCAAAGCGAAAGATAAAGAGTAACGGGCAACGGGTC